>JBKEFB010000001.1:0-80138 GCA_046712405.1 Zhongshania sp.
ATTTGCTGGCCCGCAAGGTAATGGGGTCCGGCGGTGAATTGCTGAACTTATTAGCAAGCGAGATTCAGGCAAGTTTGGCGGATCTTAATGACGATGAATTTAGTCCGTTGCTACTCAAAGCCTTGGCTGAGTGGCAGGCAATAACTGCTGAAGTTGGCGCGGCATGCGCGGACGATGTCAATGAGTTGGGCTCTGCCGCTGTCGATTATTTGATGATGGGTGGCTATATTGTATTGGGGTGGATGTGGGCGAAAATGGCCGTCGTTGCCAAGCAAAAAATATTGGTGCAAGACGATGGTTTTTATCGAAGTAAGTTGGCTACCGCTCGTTTCTACTTCCAGAAAATTCTGCCTCGCACCCTTACACATGCCGCGTTGATTCGCGCAGGCGCAGGTGCGGTAATGTGTCTGTCCGACGACGATATGCTGAGTTATCAGCAATAGGATCATATTATGAACGGTATATCGAATTTAGGTATTAACGCGCTTTTCTCACTTAACGGTAAAGTCGCGTTGATTACCGGTGGGTCGAGGGGCATTGGGCGCATGATGACCCAGGGCCTGCTGCAGGCCGGAGCGCGGGTTTATATCTCGGCTCGCAATGAGCAAGCGTGTCGCGCTGCGGCTGAAGAGTTAGGCGAGTTTGGCGAGTGTTTCGCGATACCCGCCGATATTGCTAGTGCCGAGGGGCGTGGGCATTTATGCCGTGCTCTGCAAGCCCGAGAGTCGCAGTTGGATATTCTCATTAATAATGCAGGTACTGCCTGGGGAGCAGATTTTGAAACTTACCCCGATTCGGCATTTGAAAAGCTAATGAACTTAAATGTCACCGCGGTATTTGCACTGACTCGAGATCTGACGCCGCTTTTAGTTGCGGGTGCGTCCCAAGCTGCTCCGGCGCGGGTGATTAATATCGGGTCTATCGATGGCCTACATATTCCAACTGTTCACCGCACCGGCACCTACGCCTACACAGCTAGCAAAGCTGCCGTGCATCATTTAACGCGCCATCTTGCGGTTGAGCTTGGCCCGAAATTTATTACCGTAAATGCGGTCGCACCCGGCTTTTTTCCCAGTAAAATGACAGATCATGTGCTTGGCGAATTTGCTGGCGACGTTGCCGCTAACAGTTTACTAAAGCGCGCTGGTCAGGCTGAAGAAATGGCAGGTATTGCTATTTATCTCAGCTCTAGGGCAGGTGCCTTCACGCACGGCACGATCATTCCGATTGACGGTGGTACCTCAATTAACCAGCAGCATGTGATAACAGACTAAGTCTTGCATCATTTAATTAAGATTTGAAAACGGAATGAGATCTTCAAAAGCTTGTATGATTTAATCGCTTTTAATAATAGCGCAGAATAAAATTCAAAGTGCATTATTGAATCATGTAGAAGATGAGGTCAGCTGAAGTTAAGCGTCCTTGTTCTTAATTTTTAAGAAACTGTGATGCGTTGCGAGAGCGGATATTTATTTTGCATTATTTTTTGGCCTTTTATTATCATTTAATCAAATTATAAAAATTTATTTCTCCAAGGGGCTCTGGGGAATAATAGATATTACGTCGGTAAGTTCGGTATTAGTCGTAAAGGAGAAAATCACTTAGGTTAGAGTATGCAAGAACCTGATAACCGATATTAAGTCGGACTGGTTTTCCTTCGGTTAGTCGCAATTATTCAAAGAGCGTATTTTTTCTCGGTCAGATGACTTCGTTCGTCATGGTATTTATAAGATCGTCAGTAATTGGTAAGTTTCTAGTAGTCGGCAAGGCTTAGCATTTATGAAAATAATAGCATCGGATGCTTTCTCATTTCCCCGCGGTGCCATCATTCACTATAAGCTGTGCTTGCGCAGCGCACTTATGCTCAATTCGGCAGTGTCTTACAGTTGTATGATGTGATGTCGCAAGGGACTAAAAATAATATTGGTAATACTATATATATTCGTAGCCAAGGCCTCTCGTCCAGAGTTTATGCTGGTACAGAGTTGCTTGATCATGGTGAAGATGTGTATGCAGAGGGTCTTTATTCACCTGTCGGGTTGATACATAGATTATCTAATTACTTGTCAACGTACCCCCTCGTTGAATTCGATGGCTAGGAGTTTGTATTGGTGGCGAGATTAGCCTTAAATTTCAGTCCGGGATTGAGGTGGCCGTAGTGCTTAGGTATATTAATTTCCAGAAAAACTGCAATTTTATTTTTTCTTTTAATCATTGCAAAGTTATCGATAGTCTTGGTGAAGTGCTAGTTGAATCTGACTGAGGCTGCTATGAGATGGCTGTTGGTGTCAACGTTTGCTTTAATAAGTAATCTATTTTTTTAGCGAATGCGGTGCGATTTTCACCGCCGAAGGGAACGACTAAGTAATCGACCTGCATGCGGGCGCATTGCAGGTCGCAATTAAAGGTGTTTAGGCCGCTATCGATAATTGCGTGGGGAGTTTTCCCGCTTCTACAATACCGAGTGATGTTCGCAACTCTTGAAGGTTGGTGCTGTATACACTTTCCCAGTCTAAGCCTACAACGCATTTAGCATTCAGACCACATGTATAACCTTCATAAAAAGCGCGATGGATTGAGCCTAAATCGTCGCGTTTCTTCCAAACATGCTGGAGAGTGAGGAGCGACATGAAAAAGGCAATAAAGGAGAACTTTGGCATTTGCGCCATATAAAAGCCCGCGACGCCATACTCACCGTCCATATTGAAATAATTACCAGTTAATACATGCCAGAAGTCGTGGGTTTCGTACAAATGGGCTATAAGCCAGTCAGCATCTGTGGTGTCGGGCAAAGGTTCGACGATATTGGGGTCTATGCCGCGATCAAGGGATAATTGTGCGAAGGTGTGACCAAAGCTGCCGACGGGCATCGCGATGAGCTTGTGTAGATCTACTCGGGAAATACGTCGTTTTATGTTCATTGCCTCGGTAACTTCTGGGTGTTGGTCTATTAATTCTTTGGCTAGTAGATCCCAGCGGGCGATTTTTCGGCCGGGTCTTGAGCGATTAAAATAGATTTCAACAATCGCTGCTTCTGCGACGTTGGCATCGAGATTCTCGTTATCTTTGAGCACCCGCCAAGTCGCAAGCATTGTGCGAAATAGATTTCTTGGTTTACTGGAATATTTATAGCCTTCTTGCACTTTCATATTCGTTCTTACCTTTCATTCATTTCATTATTTTGCGAAATCCCTAAGTTTAAGTGATGCACTTATATCAGGGGCTTTTCTAATACTGTGGGTCATACTAAGTTTTTAAATAAGGCTAAACAATGCTCGTTTCCAACAGAATCTTGGTCAAAATGACAAAACTTGCTTAGCCTGAGGCGATTTCGATATTTTATCGGAAAGCGTCTATTCCGATAAAATTTGCCGTTGAAAAGCGCTAGGACTTTTCCCCGTCCAGCGTTTAAAGCCATGATTGAAAGCAGTTATATCGCTGTAGCCCAGCTTTTCGGCGAGCTTTGAGATAGTCATTCTCGGGTTTGCGAGTTGCGTTCTACAATGGTCTACGCGGCATTTTTTAATAATTTCTCTGTAGTTGGTGCTTTCTTTTGAAAGGGCAAATCGGAGCTGGCGTTCAGATAAACACAATTGCGCGGCTAGCTCACCACAGTTTGGTGGTGCCGCAATTTGTTCGGCTATTATTTGCCGTATTTGTTCTGATAGCTTGCGATCGACAAGACTGTCTTTTACTAGCGCGTCGTATTCCTCTCTGTAGCGGGCAAACGTCGCGCGATCAGCGAAGGGGTTAGCGCATTTTAAAACGCTAGCCGGAATAATAACGATATTTTTGCTCGCATCGAGCTTGGGAATAACTCCGAAATATCGTTTATATAGTGGCTGATAGGGTTCCGGGCAATGCCGCAACGTTATTGCTCGGAAGTTGTGGGAGCTGCCCGTTACCCGTGAAATTTCGGTGCTCAAGGCGGAGAATGCACCTGCCGCAAGAAAAGCATCGACCTGATCTGATGTCGGCAAGCGAAAATTCAAGGACAGTTCCGCTTGGTCTTTGGTCTCGGTCATTTTGACACTGATTAACGGCGCTTGGAGGTGCATATATTTGCTAAGAAAGCGCAGGCTCTCACGTACATCGGGTGCAAATTTCATTGGCACGGCAAGTGGTGCATAAGCCGTTAAGGGAATTTGCGAGCCAAACTGGAAAGCGAGCGCGTGGCCCTTAGGTAGTGCGGCCATAATTTCATAGAGTCGCAGAGCCTGATTGTGTTGCTCTGCCAATGGGTTTTGGGCGAAACCGCACAATAATTCGTTTAGCTCATCACGATGATTGCCGTCGGCGGGAATAAGTCCGTCCAGCATTTCCTTTATGTATACCCAGAATGTTGACTGTGATCGACTCATGCAAATCCTTGGTGAAGCGGTATGGACGTCTTGGCGCGGCAAATGTCACCTTGTTTTATGCCGTGCTAGCAGCTAACGTCAATAGCAACAATTAATTGTTGATATTGACGTTAGCTGGTTTGATCCCCACCCGCAATAGGTGTTTTACCAAAAGTCAGTGTCACCTGCGCTCTTGGATCTGAATAAATAGAATGGCAAGATCTCTTCGATCATCGCACGGGAGTGCAGGGTAAATAGGCAATAATGTGGTTTTGGCGGGTGTTGGCAAAGCCAGGTGAAAGTGAGCCCTATGATGTCATGGGAACTCGGGCGACCCGCAATGCACTCTATGGATGCAAATCTCAATTATGATCAAATTCAGCAAGTCTTTGCGGGTTATGTCTACGCCGATTTTTTAGTTGTAGCTGAAGTGTCGCAGTCTTCGTTAGCAATATAATAGCTGCCGGCCAAGCCGCCTTCAAATATAAATCAGTCCACGTCGTTTACCGGAAATAGTGTTTCAATTTCGGCGGTCGCCGGCAGCAAATCACCCCAAAGTACGTATCCCGAGTATTGGGGCGAGAAATTTGGATAAAGAGGTGTTCCCATCGCAGTGCGAGGCCTTCTAGCGGTCGCTGCCATAGCAACGAGCTTTGGTTTTACGAAGCTGATGATTGGCCTTACTGAGATTGATGAGCGGGGTGTCGATGGCTAGCCAATCACCGCTTTGCAATGGGCCAAACAGCGCTGTAAAACGACGATAACAGCGCCGCGATCTTGTAATGGTCGTTTCGAACGTCAAATACCGTCACTTCGTGGCCGTCTTTAGCGGCACTGCAATCCGCGACAAAACCGCCTGCAATGGCAATGCTGGGAGCTGCTCCAGGCTCTGCGTTATTTGCCGCGGGCTTAGTGCTCGGTGGCATGGCCATAGCTCGTTTGTTGGTTTTTGGGGGGCGACAAGGGTTTTATCGATTCAATTGAAACGTTATAGCCGTTGGCAGAACGGCTAAAACGTAGCGCGCTTAGTAGCGATAGGAAAAAGTGGCAAAAAAGTATTGCGGATCATTTGTTGAGGCGTAGTGGCCTCCAGAGGCGAGTATGGCATCGCCGCTCCATAATTTAACTAGCTCATCGCCAAGATTTTTACCATGCACTTCAAATCGCCAAATATCGTCTTTGCTCTTAGCGCCAATGCGTGCGCTATATAGCCAGTAGGCTTTTTGACTGTCTAGCGGATCAAGATCTGAATCAAATAATTCGTGATCTTTAAATGTTGCGTCTACGCCAGCGAACATATCAAAGCCCAGTCCGAAGAAATCAAATACATAGTCGGCGCGCATACTGCCGTTCCATAGTGGTGCGCGATGCAGGCCGCGACCACTTAAGTCGCAGGTTGGATTGTCATTTGTTGCGCTGCGAATCGGTCCCATTGGATTCTCTGAGACAGTTTGTGTCGGACAGCCGCCATTGGTGTGCTTAATAAAGCGGGCATCGTTGTAACCAATATTGCCGTTAATAATAAAACCGGGGAACAGCATAATGGTACCGTCAGCCTCAACTCCGCGTGACTGCACTTCTTCGGCATTTGAGGTAACGTATCCTAGGCCAACGAAAGTGGTGATCTGGTAGTCGTAATAATCGGTTTGGAATAAGCCAATATTCAAACGCGCAGCGCCGTCCAATAGTTCGGTTTTGATACCGAGTTCATAGGTGTCTGAAGACTCAGCACCAAAAAGTACTTGGTCTGGGAAGGTTGCGCCGTTGTTGTAGCTACCCGCGCGAAAGCCCTGAGCGTAGGTGGCATAAAGGGTGGCTTCTGCCATCGGCTCCCAGCTCAGTGATACTTTCGGTGAAAAATCGGTGTCGACTACAGTGGTTTCGACGCGGAAATCGGCGCCGGTAATCAGTGGCCAGATTGGGACTGGGCCAGCAGATGAGAGATCGTAACTACCGTCTTTGACATCCCGTGAATACCGCCCGCCCATAATCAAAGCGAGATCTTCCAATATTTGCCATTTAAATTGACCGAAAATCGCGCTGGACTTGGTTGTTATGGCGCTGTCTTGATCTAAACGATCGGTTTCATCCCCAGAGCTCCCGGTAGGCACTAACGGTGCAACTAAGTCGAGAATGTTGCCGAAAACTGTTTGGGAGCCGCCAGGGGCATTATCGTTTAGATAGCTAAAAATGGTATTGGCGCCAATGTAAAGTGGCAGCTGCACAAAGGAGTCTTGCTCCGCTTGAAAGTAATACAGGCCCGCCACATATTCAAAATTGCCAGGTGCAGAAATAAAACGCAATTCCTGACTAAATTGCTTATTGCTCATGACTATCGGTAATGCAGTGATGTCAGCTGCGCTATTGTCAACGTCACCCCCCTGGGTGTCATCGAGTTTTGCAATTGAAGTGATAGAGGTGAGTGTATGTTCGCTGATATCGAAATTTATCGTTAACGGCACAATAAAACCGTTGCCATCAAAAAATGACTCATTGGGAGCACTGGTGCGACGGTCTAGATTAGTTTCAAGGTTTGGATCGAGTGTCTTGATCGCTAGACCGAAATCATCTGGGTATACGTGAAACTCACTACCCAGCCACTGGTCAATGCGATAGTCGAATTGGGTATAACCTAGGGTGACATCAAAATTGATTCCGGCGTCGTAGCGCAGAATGAGACGGCTTTGCTCTAATTCGCGATCTCCAATGGTTTCTTTGCTAGTGACACTATAGGTGCTGCCGTCTTCCATGCGGCGTTTAGCCGCGAAGCGGAATGCAAGATTGTCGGTAATCGGGCCAGAAATTACTGCTTCGCCTTCTTTTATATTTCGCTCTCCGGCAGCGAGCGATATTGATGCCAGCCATTCTTCAGTCGGGCGGCCATTGGTGATATTGATGACGCCGCCAGATGCGTTTCTGCCAAACAGCGTGCCTTGCGGTCCCTTAAGTACTTCAATACGCTCTAAGTCCATAAAGCCGGGTTTTAGATAATCTGCGCGGGGGAGGTAAACTCCGTCAATAATAAAGGCAATAGCCTGTTCGCCGACGGGATTGAGTTCTGGAGAGCCAATACCGCGCACATATAAGGAGCTAGAGCTGTCGTTCAAGGAGATATTAGGTATAAAGCGCGCCATATCGTTAAAGCTCTTGATACCCGCCCTCGTCATGTCATCGCCGGTCATTACTGCTATGGATATCGGCACGTCGCGCACATCTTCAGAACGCTTTTGGGCGGTAACTATTACTTCTTCTAGCCGCATATTTGAGTTTTTATTGAACTGAGTGTCAGCTTGAGCGAGGAGTTGACTCGTTGGCGTAAGCAGTACTGTTGCGAATATTAATATTGCTATGTTGCCGCCAAGCAACTTGCGCTTGGCTTTTAATCTACTGCTCATATAGACCTCAAAATTATTCTTTTGGATTGCGCTAAATCAGAGTCCGCTGTGTCGGAGTATTTGTTCCGCAGACCGACCGCATTGGGGGCAGCTAGGAGGGGAATTGCTGATAGCCTAATTTCTTAGTAGCAGGGCTTAACAGATAGGCTGTCTGCGTCTTTGGTAAAATTCTAGTGATAAGTATACGGCAAGACTTATTCAGCACCCAGCGATAACTACGGTGTTAGTGTCTGGAGACATTGAACAAGTTTTTGTTCAATGTGGCCATTCTTTTGTGGTGACCGCATGCTTAGCATTGATTTAATTCTACAGGCTGAGAATAAATTGAGAGAAAAGCTATGAGTAACATCGCGAATGACACTGTGCAAACTATGTCACAAACACCCTTCGACATACCCGTACGCAAAGATTTGAAATGGAACTTCTCAGACGTGCCGGCAAATTTTGTGCGTGGCGAAAATCCACTAATAGGATATTTTTGGGCCTCAATTTCCGCTGGTGCTACGCCCATTGAGAGTTTTTTTATTAAGGCCTTACTACCTACATTGGAAACGATTAAAGCGGATGACAAGTTACTTCAGGACTGCCGCGATATGATCGCCCAAGAAGCGCTGCATTCGTCGGTACATAACTGTCTGAATAAGCGCCTCGAAAGTCAGGGTTATGATATGAAGGCGGTGCAGGAGAGTTTTGCCAAGGTGCTCGCTAAAATGACCGATGGGCTGAGCCCCGTTGATATGTTGGGCGTCGTTGCCGCTGGGGAGCACTCGCTTTATTCATTTGCCCAAATCTGGTTTCAGAGTCCAGAAATTCGTAACTCGATGCACGACCAGGCGGCTAGAGTTTTTCATTGGCATTTCTTAGAAGAGGCCGAACATGGCGCAGTGAGCCATGATCAATATCGCTATTTTGCAAAGAACAACTACTGGCACCGATTGCAAACAGCATTTCGAGCGCGTCATATCTTTACGATGTTGACTGATTCGATGGATATTATTGCCAAGGGATTTGGTTATAAACCGACCATCAAAGATCGCTTTGGGCTGTTTTACTACAAATGGTTTAACCCCGGCCTGTTTCGTCAAATGACATTTCGGATGATGGAATATCTTTTGCCGAGTTACTCACTTAGCTTTGATCATGCTGAAATTGAGCGCATGAAACAGTGGAGTGATGAAGTCTATGCAAGTCAGCCCGCTACTAATGCCGCGAACTAAATTTCACTGTATTACCTTGACGTGTGTAGCTTGATTATGACTAAAAAAATCTCTTACTGGCTGGTCGCAATATTCCTTATGAAGCCTGTTAATTTAGTATGTGCTGAAGTATGGACCCTTGAACGTGAGGTAAAAGGGGTCCAAGTATATTCATCACCGGTAAGCGGCTCGGCAATAAAAGCGATTCGGGGTGTGACGACGGTTAAGAGCAGCTTGAATCGCTTGGTAACCCTCGTTGCGGATCCGGCGTTGCGATCACATTGGGATTCTTTCTGCGGTGAGTCCTATTTGTATGAGACAGTCACCGCCAATGAAGAATTGGTCTATTTACACATTGATTTACCTTGGCCGGTGAGTGATCGGGATATGTTGAATCGTGTTGTTATACATCAAAACCCCGACACCTTGGCAATCACGATAAAGAGCGCGGCAACACAAAATATTTTAGCGCTGAAGAAAGGCAGTGTACGGATGGTCGTGGCAAGTAATGATTGGACGTTGATGCCACTTGCTAATGGCTTCGTCGAAGTGACGACTACCGCTCACGTCGACCCCGCCGGTCCAATACCGGTATGGCTGTTGAACACTTTGTCGGTGGAGTCGCCGTTTTCGGCACTTAAAAGTATAAATGAGCTGGTTGATAATGAAGTTATAGTCGGCAAAGCATATTCGTCTATTCGGGAGGCGAGTAGGTGATTGCTGTTACTAAGAATGACAAAATTACTCGTAATGTATTATTTGCCTTGGGTCTTGGACTTGTTGCAATTGGCATCGCTTATATTTTTTTCCCCCTTCAAATCCTGTCGTTTACGGGCGGGTATCACCTCGATTCCAGTGCACTTACAGATCTAAAAGCCACCTATGGCGGGCTGCAAATTGGCTTGGGAATATATGTTCTTTTTGCGCTTCGTCAAGGCGAATACTCTGCTTGTTTAAGGCTGATCTGGATGATTTTTGCGGCCGTTGGTAGCCTACGTCTTATTAGCTACTTGATGTATAACGATGTAATACTTGTGCATCTTTTAGCTGGTATTGCAGAGCTTGGCTGTTCCGGTTTGTTACTACTATTATCAAAGAAGGCAGATAGATCGTAGCGTATAAAGTTTAATTGATAGCGGTTGAAGATTTTCGTGTAGTTGAAAATTGCCGTGGTCACAAAATGGTCACGTTTTGGTCACAAGCGGGATTTTGGTCGATATTAGCTGGTAAATGGCCAAGGTAGATTGAGGCGGGAAACCCTCTCTGTTATAGTGTCGCGCTTCGTGAAGTAGCCATTTTGCGCCCGTAGCTCAGCTGGATAGAGCGCTGCCCTCCGGAGGCAGAGGTCAGAGGTTCGAATCCTCTCGGGCGCACCAAAACCAAAAAGGCCCACTAATTAGCGGGCCTTTTTGGTTTTGGTTTTGGATTGTTTGATCGGTGAGGGCCTCTCTAGGTTCGATAAACTTCGTTTATGGCGGAGCGATTGCGAGTGAGCTGCAGTTCTACGCACCCTCGCATATGGAAAGCGCCAGTGAAAAGCTGCAGAGCGCATTCAAACTCAGTAAGACTGCCCTCCGGAGGCAGAGGTCAGAGGTTCGAATCCTTTCGGGCGGGCCATTACTAACAAAATCAATGAGTTAAAATCTGCTATTTGTGATGAAATCCCCTTCTGACCGCTAGCCCTAGAGAATAGCGCTCCGATCTACGAGGCTTGTGGGCTAGCGCTCACGACTGTTAGCTGTCTTGTTAAAAAATAATGGAAAAGACGCTGTGGCCAAGCGGTGATAATGCCGTGCCACTATCTTTTTTCTAAAAGTGAATTTGCCCTTTTAATACTGGTAATTAACCGTAAGCCGCGTTGTGGAATTTTTAATAACGGAGGTGTGCCGCCTCATGACCTATCCGTGAGATAGGTTCCCTTATTGCGCCAGTGTGATTGTTTGGTGGTAAATACGGTAGACACGCTTATGATTCCAAGAAAAGCCTTCATTCCTAAGATGAGCGAAGTAGTGACCAAAGCCTCAATCAGAATATCGCTCTGTTAGCGGGATTAGCCAATCTGCAACCGCTTCGTTTTCTGACGAAATGATAGGCTGATAGCGATAACAGCATTCACTGACCTTAAACGCGCTACAGGCCAGCCGAATACTGACACCTCGATGAGCACCACTTACTTGAGGCCATCTCTTCACGCTGAAACGGCCTCATAGGCGTATGTGGCATGGCTGTAGAGCCCCGCGATTCGCAGCCTGCGAGTCGACGACACTGTCAAGTTGTCAGCATTTAACAGAAGGCTGGCGAAAAAGGGCGGGGGTGATGCCTGCCCAGCGCTTAAAAGCCTTGCCGAAAGCACTTTCGTCAGAAAACCCCAGTGCCTTGGCTACTTCGCTCACTGGCAATCCCTGTTTCAACATTTCCTCCGCCCGCTGCTGCAGTAGTCGACTGCGCAAGAGCTTAAAGGTGGTTCCTTCCTCTTGCAGTTTGCGGACCAGATGGCGCCCACTCATTCCAAGTTTCTCGGCAATTCGCTCTTTACCCCAGCCGGGCTCCTGCTGAATTAGCGCTTGCACTTCAGCACCCAGTCCGGTCTGCTCAAGCCTTTGCAGCATTTGATCGGCCAGTGGACGTAACTGGTCGCGCATAGCTCTGTTGGCTTGAATGAGCGGCGTGGCCTGCAAGCTCTTATTAAACACCAGAGCGTTATTTTTGGCATTAAACTGAACCGGCGCCTGTAATTCTTTCTCATACAGCCGCACATCGATTTCCGCTTCACAAATGAACTGGACGCGGACCACATTAAAAATGCCGCCTGTTACCCAGCGAGTCATATTAAGCACACAGGCCAACACGGTTTCGACCCGCTCCCGTTTTCGAGTCTGGTAGAACGGTTCATAGATCAACAGGCAGTGCTCACCTTCATGTCGAATAATAAACTCGTCACCGTCACCAACAATCGGGTGATACTCCAACAACAGCTCCAGTGCCTCGCCCTGAGTTTCGCAACTCATCAGTAGCATGCCCACGAGGTCTAGGTGAATTACTTGTAACTCCACCCCTAATTTCAGGCCGACAAGAGGGTCATTTGAGCTGGCGCAGTAATATTCCCAAATGGCATCCTGTAAGTCCATGGGTGTTCGCCCGTCTGCCTGAAGCTTGTCGAGCAGATTTTGCGGCAGCGTGATATCTCGGCGGGCTGCCGCTTGCATTAGCCCTCGCGTGTAAGACAGCGTCACTGACGGTTTTTGTGGATAAGTACTTGTATTTTTATTGGCCATTGTCCTGAATTATCCAGCTTATGTCCCGAATAAGCCAGAACAATGCTGGTAGGGTATATTATTATTGATGCAAAATGATAATGACAGATATGGAGTGCATTCAATGTTCGCCGTCATCGGAGCCGGCCCTATGGGCTTGGCCACAGCCCGCAATCTAAAGAAGTACGGTATCCCTTTTGTGGGGTATGAACTTAATGCTGATGTTGGCGGGCTGTGGGATATCGACAACCCACACAGCACCATGTACGAGTCGGCTCACCTAATTTCTTCCCGGCATATGACAGAATATGCCGAGTTTCCTATGAAAGAGGGCCCCCCCTATCCGCATCACAGTGAGCTGCGAGATTATTTTCGCTCCTACGCCAAACATTTCGATTTGTACGAGAATTATCGCTTTAACACATGTGTTGTTAATGTCGTAAAAAGTGGAGATAAATGGCTTCTAACGTCAGATAAAGACGGGGTTGAAGCAACGGATATTTTCGATGGTGTTTTGGTCGCCAATGGCACACTGCATAAACCGAATATGCCCTCACTCTCGGGACATTTTAACGGCGAGTTAATGCACTCTGCAGACTATTGTAGTGCGGATATTTTTGATGGTAAGCGGGTGTTAGTCGTAGGCTGCGGCAACTCGGCTTGTGATATTGCCGTTGATGCAGTTCACCGGGCAAAATCCGTCGACTTGTCTGTGCGGCGAGGCTACTATTTTCTACCGAAATTCGTCGCCGGAAGGCCCATCGATACGCTGGGTGGTAAGACACCTTTGCCGCGTCCTTTGAAGCAGAAAGTGGATGCAGCAATGATTCGGATGGTGGTGGGTAAACCGTCGGACTATGGCCTGCCCGACCCCGACTACAAAATGTACGAGTCGCACCCGGTAATCAATTCGCTGGTGCTCCATTATCTGGGGCACGGAGATATTAACCCCCGTGGTGGCATTCAGGATATACAGGGCAAAAGAGTCTTCTTCAGCGACGACGGCAGCGCAGAGTACGACCTGATACTCATGGCTACTGGCTATAAGCTGGACTATCCGTTCATGGAGCGAGAACTGTTGAGTTGGAAGGGCGGTGACGCCCCGTCCATGTATTTGAACTGTTTCCACCCCAATCAACCCGGCTTGTTTATGATGGGCATGATTGAAGCAACCGGCCTAGGCTGGGAGGGGCGCAATGAGCAAGCCGAAATGGTGGCATTATACCTTAAACAGCGAGACGCCCAAGCCGCTTCGGCGTTAAAACTGCAATCGACAATCGAATCCTTTGGCGGCGAGCGAATGGACGGTGGCTATAACTACCTACAATTGGAGCGTATGGCCTACTACGTTCACAAAGAAACCTATCGCCGCGCAATTACAAAACATATCCGAGAACTAAAGTCTGACTTGAATACCTCACCCGGATTCCAAGCCAGCCATGTTTAATGGTCTGGCGGTAGAACAATAATGTATTCGGATATTCCGGTTCACTTCAGTCCCCAATCGATATTGCTACTGAACACCATCCTGGCCAGTATGATCTTCGGCGTTTCAATGAGTTTGAAGCGTGAGGATTTGGTGCGTGTTATTCAGCAGCCTCGAGCACCAATAGCGGGGCTCATCGCTCAGTTTATTCTACTGCCTTCTGCTACTGCATTTTGCTGCTGGTTATTTAACATTGAGCCAGAGCTTGCCATGGGTATGATCCTGGTGGCATCTTGCCCTGGCGGCACGTTTTCGAACGTAATGACTTGGCTGGCAAAGGCCTCAGTACCTGTGTCCATCAGCATGACCGGCGTATCAAGCTTGTCTGCTATTGTCATGACGCCGCTGAATTTCAGCCTGTATTGCTACCTAAACCCTCATACGCGACCTTTGATGCAAGAGATTTCCATCGATCCAGGCAATATTTTTGCCCTAGTATTATTGGTTCTAGTACTGCCGATGCTTCTGGGAATGGCGTTTGGCAGACGCCACCCGGTACTGACTCAGCAGGCTGAAAAGCCTATGCGCCTGGTGACGTTGGGTGTTTTTATTCTGTTTGTTGTGATCGCTTTTCGTAACAACCAAGAGTCGATTTCCAAATACGCTGACCAGGTATTAATCTACGTTGCACTGCAAAATTTCGGAGCACTTATGTTGGGCAATATTGCCGGTCGCCTAATGAAATTGAGCCAGTCGGAGCGCAGAGCCGTGACAATGGAAGTAGGCATCCAAAATTCTGCGCTGGGTTTGACCATTATTTTCACTTTTTTCCCGCAGGCCGGTGGCATGACGTTAATTGCCGGATTCTGGAGTTTCTGGCATTTATTTGTTGGCCTGCTCCTGGCCATGTATTGGTCGAAGACCTGTGAACCTGAAATAGCTGTTACAGAACCCGATGAAGTCTCAAACCAACGTTGCGAGTAGCAGTTGATCGATTCAAATAAACACATAGCACTACGGAGCGGATATGTCTGAATCCATACTTATCACCGGCGCGGCGGGCTATATCGGCAGTAAGCTGGCGGAGCGACTGTGCGATAGATATGCCGTGGTTGGGGTAGACATTCGCGAGCCGGCTGCACTGCACGGACAGTTTTTTACTTGCGATATTCGCTCTCCTAACTTAAGAGAAATCATCAAGGAAAATAATATCCAGCGGGTTGTACATCTGGCGTCTGTATTGGAAAGCAGTAAAGACGAGCAGCGTGACTACGACATTGACGTGAACGGGACCCGAAATGTTGTTGAAGCCTGCATTGACAGTAAGGTAGAGCAACTTATTGTAACCAGTTCCGGTGCTGCCTATGGTTATCATGCTGACTCACCGGAATGGATAGATGAGCAAGATCCATTGCGTGGTAATGAAGAGATTCCCTATTCCCGTCACAAGTATTTAGTGGAACAGTATTTGGCTGATGTACGACGTGATCACCCAGATCTTAAGCAGCTAATTTTACGTCCTGGCACGGTGCTTGGCGCCAATACAAAGAATCAGATCACTAACCTTTTTGAAAAGCGATTTCTTCTCGGTGTGCGCGGTTCCGACTCGCCTTTTGTATTTGTCTGGGACGAGGATGTACTCGGTGTTATTGAAAAAGGTTTACGAGAGGAAAGGGAAGGAGCATTCAACCTGGCGGGTGATGGCTGTTTAACGATTTCAGAGGTCGCAGCGCGACTGGACAAACCCCTTTGCAAACTGCCCTCAGCCCTGATTAAGACGTTACTGGCGATAGGTTATAAGCTTGGCGTGAGCCGCTACTCGCCGGTACAGGTCAAATTTATTCGTTATCGCCCGGTACTAAGCAACCGTCGTTTAAAAGAAGAGTTTGGTTATAAACTGCAAAAGTCTTCTGCCGAAACTTTCGACTATTTTCTTGAAAATGCCAGAGCTCGCGGCCAAATATGAGTGTGATTTTAGTATGACAAAAAACATTGTAATTACAGGTGCGGCAAGTGGTCTGGGGTGGGCGCTAACGCAGGTATTCTACCAGCGGGGAGACTCAGTGCTGCTGATTGATCGCGACCAAGCGTTGTTAGACCAACGAAAGCAGGAGCTACGAGATTTATCGCGAGTCAATTTTGGTGTGGCCGATCTTTCTACAACACAGGGAATAAGTGACGCATTGTCCTGTATTCATCATCACTATGAACAGGTTGATGTGCTTATCAACAATGCAGGCATTACTCACCGTTCTTTGGCAGCTGAAACTCGACCCGAAGTGTTTGCAAAGGTTATGTTTGTCGACTGGCAAGCGCCGGTAGAGCTGGCAATAGGCTTGCTGCCAAAACTGCGGGCGAGCGCGGGAACGATTATCAATATGGGGTCGATGGCAGGTTGGATGCCTGTATTGGGAAGAGCCGCATACTGCAGTGCCAAATCGGCACTAACTCAGTTTTTTGAAGTCTTGCGATCGGAAGAACGAGACAATGGCGTTCGCGTTTTAATGGTGTACCCCGCTTTTGTGAATACGAATATCGAGCAAAACGCTCTTGGTGGTGATGGCAATAATGCCAAACATGCACGTTCGACAATCGGTGTGGTCAGTGAGCCTATGCCTTTGGCTGAAGAAATTGCCAAAGCGTTAGATCGACGCATGCCGCGACTGTATCCGCATCGCGGATTCTGGTTAACCAGCTTGGTGTGGCGCTTATTTCCTGATGTCTTTCATGTGTTGATGCGTCGTAAGTTTTCTGTCGAGTTACAGCAAGGGTAACTTCTACGCTATAGCGCTCTGGGAAAACACTATGGATCCTTGGGTCTGGTTAGGTCTGAGCATATTTATTGCCTATGGCGTCGCCGCAATCACTGGGTTTGGAAGCGTGGTGATTGCGCTGGCCATGGGAGCACTGTTGCTTCCTATTGATAGCATGCTACCCGTGCTGGTGCCTCTGAATGTGTGTATGAACGGTTATTTAGCCATTAAATACAGGCACCATATTCATTGGCCAACGGTGATCTATATCATATTGCCGTTGATGGCTGCTGGTACATTTTTGGGCTACTTTTTGCAACCTTGGCTCGGCGCCCAAACCTTACAGTTGCTATTTGGCCTACTCGTGATTTGGTCTGCGGCTAAAGAACTTTGGCGTGATATGCGTGGCAACAAGCTTGTAAAACACGGTGTCTGGTGGACGCGAATCTGGACTGGTCTAGCGGGCATAACGCACGGGCTTTTTGCCTCAGGTGGGCCGTTGCTGGTGTATGCCATTGCCGGTGTACAACTGCAAAAAGCACAGTTTCGCGCTACGCTAACAACGGTTTGGTTCAGCTTAAATAGCTTTCTGGCTATTGCGTACGCTTTTGATGGTAGCCTGATACCATCTTTGAACAGGGTAATTATTTTTCTGCCGGTTTTAATAGCCGGTGTTGTGATAGGCGAATATTTACACCACAGGGTTAACGAGAAACGGTTTATACGGTTTGTGTACAGCATGTTACTGCTAACCGGAGTTTTATTAATAATAAGCAAATTTCTATGAATTCGCGAAATAAATAACTATAAATAGCAACGACGAGTAGGAAAATACTATGGTTAAAATCAACCGTATAGCGAGCACGCTGACCGTCGCTATGTATGCAGTTACGCTAAGTTTTCCTGCCGTAGCGCAACAAAAAGACAGAGTGATTGAGGAAATCATGGTCACGGCGCAAAAAACTCAGCAATCACTTCAGGATGTACCGATCTCCATCAGCGCACTTGGCGGTGATTTTATGCAAGAGAACAATATTGGTGATCTTGTCGAGGTGTCTACCTACGTGCCTAATGTGCGAGTAGAGTTTACCAGCGCTTCGTCACCACAGGTTTTTATCCGTGGTTTTGGCACGAACAGTTTTAACCCCAGTTTTGAGCCCGCCGTCGGCTTGGTTGTTGACGAAATATTTTTGGGAAGGCCCGGCTACTTCACGACGTCGATGTATGATCTGGATCGCGTAGAGGTATTACGTGGTCCGCAGGGAACGCTGTTCGGAAAAAACACCATAGCCGGTGTTTTTAACGTGTCTAGTCGATCCGTGCCGACGGAAAATGGTGCGGAAGGAAAGCTAAACTTCAAATCTTCAAGTTTTGGTGAGTCAAGAATTGAAGCTGGTATTGGTTATCGGCTTAACTCCAGCCTAGCGCTGCGTTTGTCGGTTATGGATTGGCAGCGTGACGGTCGCATGGACAATACCTTGCTTGACAGGAAGGAGGACGACCGAGATCAAACAGCATTCAGGATTAAAATTGAATGGGCACCTTCAGACCGCTTGCTAACGACGCTGATCGCCGACCAGTCGGAAATGAACGTCAACTACTGGCCGCGTCAATTGATGAAGCTGGACGACGATACCCGTAGTTATTTAATGAACTTTGATTCAGAAGTTGAGGATGATCCGTATGATTTCAAGACAAGCTTTGATGAGAACGGAACGCTTTTTCAGAGCACAGAAACGGTCAGTCTGAAGGCGCAGTATAATATCGGTGAAGCCATGGGCTTACGGTCGTTTGATACAACGTTGGTGATAGGTTTTTCAAGGCAGGAAGTGTCTCAAACCCAGGATCTTGATGTTTCACCGGCAGATTTGCTCAACCTGTTTAACCCTGATGACTATGAGCAGGTCAGTGTCGAGTGGCGATTTAACGCAAGCTCGAACAGCTTTTTCGGTCTAGGCGGTGACGTTGAAACTATCAGCGGAATTTATCTTTTCCAGTCGGATTTCCAGAGTATCGCTGAAGTGATCATTGGGCAAGATATTGCGTCCTATGCCTTAACTACGGATGGCCAGCAAATGCTTAGCGGTAATTCCAGTGTGCCGAGTACGCTTGTGGGCGGCTTAATTGGAGGTTTTATTCCTCAACTGACAGGTACGATTAACGAAACCGATTTTTATCGCTTCGATTATTTGCAGGACACCGAGGCTGTAGCTCTGTTCGGGCAAATGTCATGGAATGTGACTGATCGCTGGGTGATAACACCGGGACTGCGGTACAACCAGGAAATTAAGCGTTTAATACCCACGGGTACCTCTGTGTGCACCAATAAGGCCATTGCGCCCTGTATAACGTCGACGGTTATCGGTGCCAACGACTATGCACCGGGCACCATCAAGCGAAAAGAGCGAAAACTGTCTCCTAAATTGTCGGTAAGTTATTACCTGAATGCTGCAGTCAATTTCTACCTATCTACTTCCAAAGGTTTTAAAAGTGGAGGAGTTAATGCGATCTCTTTTACCGGCGAAGATATTGAGTATGAGTCGGAGGAGGCCACATCGTTTGAGTTAGGGCTACGTAGCCAGTTATTGGAAAACACGCTTAAGTTTAACGCGACGATCTTTCGTATGAACTTCGACGACTTGCAGGTCCTTGCGTTTAATGGACTGTTTTTCGATGTTACCAATGCGGCCGAGGCTTACTCCGAGGGTATTGAATCTGATGTTCAGTGGTTAACACCCTACACGCCGTTGACGATTGACGCGTCCGTCGGTTATTTACGGGCACGTTACAAAAATTACGAAGGAGCTCCGGCGCCAATTTCAGAAGGTGTTGGGGCATTGCAGGACTTAAGTGGCAAAGAATTGGCTTTTGCGCCTGAAATTACGGCAACACTGATACCCTCTCTCGAATATATACTAGGCAATTTCAGTGTCAGATCAAATTTGATAATCCAGCATCGTGGCGAGCACTATACTGACACCGACCTCGACCCCAATACCAAGATTGATGCCACCACAACCTTGGGCGCAAGCGTGTCGTTACGTCATGAACTTCAGGGTTGGGCGCTCACCTTTGGAGGGAAAAACCTCACAGATGAGCGAACCCTGAATCAGGTCATTGATACCGCTCTGTTCCCCGGTACGTATAACCCTAGCCAAAACCCTGGGCGGAGTCTCTATGGCTCAGTGAGCTTTCAGTGGTAAGTCCGAGTAGCCACTAGAAGAAGGTTTAAGCAGTATGAGTACGAAACAACAGTGGCTGAAATTGCCCAGCAAACACTTCTATATTAGCGGATTGCCCTTCACGCAGGGTGTGCAGTGGCACCGATTCTCGGATCTTCAGGCAGCCGCTCTTACTGAGGAAGTGCTTAAGCAATCTCGGTTTCCAGCGGGCGCGATGATCCGCTTCTATAGCGATACTAGCAGTCTGCGCTTCAAAGTCTCCGCCCTTAGTCCAGCGAAGGAGTCTGGAGTTGACTTGATGGTAAATGGCGATCTATGGCGAACGGTTAGGCTATCGACAGATAAGGACGAGATTGAATTCTTCAAAAATGTTGAGCGAGAACATCGCTTACTGGAACTTTATTTGCCAGGCGATCAGGCAATTTCACTGGGTGAGATAGGTGTTGACGTTGGCTGTTCGATTGAACCGGCTACCACGTCGGAGGAAGACCCTTCCAATGTGTTTTATGGGTCGTCGATTGTACAGGGTGCCGGCTCCAAACTGTCCTGTATGAATTACCCTTCTATTATTGCGAGACAACTTGGTACGCCCAGTATCAATTTTGGTTTTTATGGTGCAGGGCGGGGGGAGCCAGAGGTGGTCTCGGAAATATTAAAGGTGCCGGCGCAAACCATCGTGTTTGACCTTGGTAAGTCATTTGGCAATCAGCCGGCTGAGATTTACGGAAAAATGCTGCAACAGTCTCGAGATACGCAGCCCGACGCGCGACTTGTTTGTGTTACACCAATCTACTGTTTGCGTGAGCGTTATGACACACAGTTCCGCGAATTTAGTCATGTTTTGCGGGCAAAGTTTTCAGAGCAAAGCGCTTTGATTTCAGGTGTGACCGTGATTGACGGATTGCAGTTGCTCGGCGAAAGCGATTGGGCCTGTTTTTCGCCCGATGGTCTGCATCCAAATGAATGGGGTTATGCGCGGATAGCAGACCGTATGATTGCAAAACTTCAAACGATCAATCACTAATCGCTAGTTTGTGTAATAAATTTTGTAAGGGGCAACCGCTATAAATCAATCTCTCTCGGCAGAGGCGCTTGGCAGCGAGCCATTGAGTGTCTGGTCGTATTGGGTTTTTCCACTAACGTTGGCGATAGGCCTGTTGCTTACGATCTATGCCGCGCGTTTCGTCAATCCCATTGTCGCTGCTGGCTTTATTTCTATTTCCAGCATATTGTTTGTGGCCTTGTTGGAGCGGCTGCTGCCCTATGGACGCGATTGGAATCGCTCCCGTGGTTATTCTCCAACAGATCTTTGTCACACTTTTCTGCATCAAATACTGTTGTCGCGCGGACTCAATATTCTCTATACGCTTATTCTTGTGGGAGCAGCAGCCTGGCTAGCAGAGCGATACGGTAGTTCGGTCTGGTCACACCATTGGGCGCCGGTCTTGCAGTTGCTACTCATGTTGCTGATAGCCGAGTTCGGTCGCTATTGGCGGCACAGATTCTCTCATCGCAGTCCCTGGCTGTGGTGTTTGCACGCGGTGCATCACAGCCCCAAGGCTGAATTGATTAATCCTCACTCGAGGTTTGCGTATCATATGACAAAGCCGGCATTGTGTCGGCTTTTTGGTTTTGGTTTTGGTTTTGGTTTGTCTGATCGGTGAGGGCCTCTCCAGGTTCGATAAATTGTGCCCACGGCGCAATGTCCTCGTATCTTTAAAGCGCGAGGATGGTAAACAGTAATAGCTGGCCAACATCAAACATCCCCCATGTCTAAAAAATACTAATATCTGCACTTACCAGCGATAGGTGAATTGTGCCGCGATACTGCGCGGACGTTCGATAAACGCGTAGTGACCAATGCTGCCAAAAATACTGTTGGCCAGCGACATGCTGTTGGCGTAGGTAATGACAACTTCGTTAGTCAGATTTTTGCCAATCAGGGCAGCTTCCCATCCCGCCTTGTTGTCGGCCAGTGCAAGCCTAAGATTTAACTTCTGGTAGCCGTCTTGCAGCAACCTTGGATCGAGATCCTGTGTTGGGTTGTAGTCGTCGGTGAAGACAATATCCAGAGTACTACTGAATTCGAGCGATTCCGAAAAGGGCTGGCGATAAGCGAGTGATATGTTTCCGGAATAGTCTGCAACGTACTGGTTGGTCTGGCCGGTAAAGTCGCAGAGACCGTCGTCTTCTGGGTCGGGCTGCTGTTGGTAACACTGTCCGTTTTTAAAATCAGTAAACTCAAAATCCAGCCAGGCGAGTGCCGCACTTAGTGTCAGTGAATCGCTTAAGGCGATTCGTCCGTCGACTTCCACCCCCATAGTTTGAGCCGCCCCGGCATTGCCCACATTGAAACCTAGGGTGCCGTCAAAAATACTGACCTGTAGATTATTGTACTCAGTGTAAAAGGCGGCAATATTCAGGTTGGTCCTGCCGTTGAATAAGGTGCTTTTGTTACCCACTTCCAGTGTTAGTGCCTCTTCCTCTTCAAATTCAAAGGAACCTAGAAACTGTTCACTCGGAACACCACCGTAGTTGGGGTTGTGCGGGGCCGGGTCATCGGCAGCGGGCGACTGGTTGGAGCGCGCATCAAAGCCGCCGGATTTAAAGCCCTGACTCAATGTGGCGTACATCATGCTGTCTTCACTCCAATCGTATTGAAGTGTTATCAAGGGCGAGATATTACTGCTAGTGCGACTGCCCTTAAGATCGTGTTCCTCAACGGAGAGGTTCTTGGCGAGAACGGTACGAACTTCCTGTGGGTCTGGCTGGCTACCATCGTTGGTTAAATGCAGAGAGCGGCTGCCGTCTTTCTGTTCATATGAAAGTCGAGCGCCCAATGTTGTACGAAAGGAGGGATTTATATTCCAAGTGCCTTGAAAAAATACAGACCACAATTGCGCGTCAGTAGTAAAGACTCTTGGCGTGCGCAGTCCTCGCAGGTGATCCCCCGCATCGCCAACACCGCCTGTGCCGCCCAAAACATCACCGTCGGCCGGACGATCACCCAGCCCACCAGGGTTGGGTGCACCGGTATTTGGATCCCTGGCAATGTTGTCTGCGAGGTTGAGCAGCTCGGGTAAGATGTTGCTGTCGATACGAACAGCGTCAAAATAATCAATCTTGCTTAACTGGAAATAGCCGCCTGTAATATATTCGAGGTCACCACCGGACGGTGATACCCAACGTAATTCTTGGCTGAATTGCTGATAGTTCTCCTGCAGTAAAGCGTCAAAAATTGGCGCTCCGGTGAAATCGACATCGGTAACTTCCTCGAAGTTATAGCGCATAAAGCCGGTGATAGAGCTCAATATATGTCCGTCGCGATCGTAATCTGCATGGAAGGTAAGGTTCAGGGTATCGTTGTTGCTGTAGTCGCCGTTTGACGAGCGTTTGTAATCTTGATAATTGTTTAGCACAGACGAATCTGCGTCCATATTCAGCAGTAGCGGAACCTGAGTGTTGTCGAGAATTTGTGCGTAGGTACGACCTGCGAAAAGCGCATTGCTGGAATTTGAAATTTCGTCGGTCACTACTTCTACTTGGCGCCCGATAACATCAAAACGACCGGCCTCGAATTTGGCCAGTAACTGCAGGCGGTCGTTAACAGCCCAGTCAAACAACAAGCGCGCAGTCAACTCATCGCGTGCTGGTTCGTCACGTTTTAGTGTCAGGTTTTCAATATAGCCGTCGAGTTTGCGGTAGCGTATAGCCAGACGAGCACCCATCGCGTCACTTATTGGGCCGGACAGGACAAAATCGGCAATTCCCTCACCGTGATCCGGCGCGGTTAGTAGGGAGACTTTTCCTTCTGTTTCTTCTCCTGGCCGTTGCGATAGGAGGCTGATTGCGCCGGCAATACTGTTCTTGCCATACAAAATATTTTGCGGGCCACGCAGTACTTCAACGCGAGCCAAATCCAAAAACGGCGCACGGGAAAGTTGGGCGCGGCCATAATAAACGCCATCAAAATACATGCCGACGGATTGTTCAAAGCCCTGATTAATGCCCGAGCCGATGCCGCGTATATAAATATTGGTGCCGATGCCGGTTTCCGACATAGTGAAGTTGGGTATATAGGCCTGCAGGTTTTCAATTTTGTCTATGCCTGCTTCGAGTAGCTTGTCGCCGGACAGCGCGTTTACCGATACCGGCACATCCTGCAGACTTTGTGTGCGGAATTGGGAGGTCACAATCACCTCTTCAAGCACGAGCTGTGCCTGCAGAGTGGAACAGTATAATGCTGTAAACAGGATTGTAGTGGTGGTTGAAGTACGGGCGCGGGTCATTGTTATTATCTCCCTTGTTACGAATTACTTCGGCGTCATTTCAAATACAGATTTTGCGTGCTCGTCGTCCATTCATTTGTTAATTCACTCACTACTGCAGCGACTGACTGTATTGACTTGACTGGGCCAACCGACTGCCCGGCTGCCCAGATATCTTTCCAACGTTTTGCGTCGACACTGGCGGAAACGTCAATGGCTGTTTTTTCGGGCATATTGCTCGGGTCCAGCCCGGCATTGAGAAGTGATTCACGCAGCCAGTTGGCTTTTACGCCGGTAATGGCATCGGAGCAGACGATGTCGTCTACGCCGCTTTTCACCACCATATTTTTGTAGTCCTGAGCGACCATACTTTCTTCTGTGGCGAGAAAACGTGTGCCTAGATAGGCAAGGGCTACTCCCAGCGTTTGTACCGCACTGATACCGCGACCGCTGGCGATACCGCCCCCTAGAATTAGTGGGCCGTCCCAAAATTCGCGGACCGCATCGACAAAAGCGAAGGGACTGAGCGGGCCGGTATGGCCGCCAGCCCCTGCGCATACCAGCACTAGCCCATCGACGCCGGCGTCAATCGCTTTGCGGGCAAAAGTGGGATTGATGACATCGGCAAAAACCAATACTCCTTGCTGGTGTGCCGCATCGATAACATGACGCGGACTGCCCAAAGCGGTTACCAATAAATCGGGTTTGTACTCCAAAAGCAGTTCCAGATCTTCGTCGAGGCGTTGATAGGTGGGGTGAACAATCAGGTTTGCCGCCCAAGGCTTGCCAGCACAGCCCAGTTTGATTGTTTCTAGCCAGTCTTTGAGCTGGGCCGTGGTACGAGCGTTTTGTGTGGGAAATGAGCCAAGAATACCCGCATTGGTGGCGGCAATGACCATCTCTGGCCCCGACACCAGAAACATGGGGGCTTGTATAACAGGCAGTGTTAGCTTGTTGCAAAGTGCCTGAAAGCGGCTGTGCTTATTGCTGGCATTGTTTGCTGAAGGCTTCACTGAATAATGTCCTCTAATTGGCGACGGTTGACTTTGCCCAGTGGGTTACGTGGCAGTGCCTCACAGATGACTAAGTGCTCTGGCAGTTTGAAGCGTGCGATCCCTTGTTTACTTAAATAATCACACAGGGAATTCAGGCTTGGTTTGGAGCCGGGGCAGGGCACAATAACCGCGGCAATTTTTTGTCCGAGAATCTCGTCTACCATACCAACGACGGCAACTTCCTGCAGATCGGGGTGGCCAGCTAGCAGTTGATCTAGTTCTTCAGGTGAAATTTTCATGCCGCCGCGCACTATGATGTCTTTGAAGCGACCAACAAAGGAATAAAATTCACTGTTCGCACCGGTAATTTCAAATAGGTCGCCGGTTCGAAAATATCCGTCTTTATCAAACACGGTTTTGTTATCGTCATGACTTTGCCAATAGCCCTCAAATACGGTCGGACCTTTAATGCGAAGTTCACCGGCTTTGCCTGGCCCATTAACTATCGCGCCGGTGTCCGGTTCTATTAGTCGAGTGAGCAACAGTCTGCTCATCCTGTTCTGCCAAGCAAACTCAGGATAGCCGAAGCGAGGGAAGCGGCTTGCGCGGTCGTGCGGATCGGGAACGTCGCGGGCGTCGGCTACCAGGCAGCAACCTTCGTTGGAGCCAAACATATTTACGATGTCTATATTTAGCTGCTCTTTAAAGCCACTGATCATGTTGGGTGATAAAGGTGCGCTACCTGAGCCGATTACGCGCAGGCTGGACATGTCCACCGAGGTCATCAGTTCGGGTTGTGCTAGCAACAGCGTTAGCAGAGCCGGGGGCGCGACGGTGTACTCGGCTTTTTCATTCTCTATCTGCTTTAGAAAAACCGGTAAATCCATAGGGTGGTGGAGCACAAGGCGGCCTTTGACGGTCAGCCAATAGATTAAAAAGGTACTGATTGCTGCCATATTGATCATGGGGAACGGCGCAAGCATAGTGGCGTATTGTGCCAGCTCGGTTGCATCTTCAAACACCGGAATCATGGCCAGCCAGTGGTGGTGACGGCGTGGCACGGCTTTGGGTGTGCCGGTGGTGCCGGAAGTCCAGCAAAGGGTGTAGAGGCTGTCAGCAGCGGGCGCTTGAACAGAGTTCGGCAGTGTGGGTATGTCATACGCGGTGTTTGGGGGAGCGGGGAAGCAGATCTGATTCGGTCGCAAGGTATTGCCAACGACAATGCAGGGTATCTTGTCCGACAGGAGTGCTGTCAGTTCTGTAGCCGGCTGGCTGTCCTTGAATTGGTCGATGGTGATTACGGCTCGCGGTTCTGCAATCTCGATAATGCCGCGTAATTCGTGGCTGCGGTATTGCATTGGGACGGGGGAGATGACGGCACCAAGACGCGCAATGCCCAAATAGACCGCCATGAGCTCTACAATATTTGGTAGTTGCACCAACACGCGGTCGCCGCTGCTAATTCCCTGTGAATGCAGCAATGCCGCAACGCGCATTGCCTGCGTGTGCAAGTCGGCAAAGCTCCAGCGCTGGGGCTCGCTGTTGCATAGTGCGCTGCGATTCATTGGGTCGATAACGGCCTCGCGCTGCTCGCTTCCCTTTACGGCGCGCTCGAATAATTCCCAAACGGTGTTAACACCGTTCATTTCCGATTTCATATCCAGAGTACCGAGTTTACTCCACACATCATGGCTTGTGTGTTCCCTGATTGAAGGTGTGTTATAGCTGCCCGCGCGAGCTGAGGATAACTGGCTCCAACGCTTGACAGTTTTTATTATAGTCCTACAATACAATCTTAAGCTTGTATTGCAGAACCTGTCAAGAGTCGCAAGCTGATGCTTCATGGGCGTATGGCTCTGAATGCACGCGACATGTAAAACTCGACACTGTAAAAAAATGGGTAAATAAAACGTGACCGGAGAACTCCATGTCTGCAGCAATTAATTCCCCTAGTTTGAATAGCCAAAACCCCTATTTGCAAGGCATGTACCAGGCGGTAGCCACTGAATCTACACTATTGAATTTGACCGTTGTGGGTGAAATTCCTAAAGACTTCCGGGGTAGCTATGTGCGTAACGGACCGAACCCGCGACGGCAACCAACCACCATGCATCACTGGTTTGACGGTGACGGCATGGTACATAGCGTGTATTTTGAGCATGGTAAGGCCGAGTACCGAAACCGCTACGTGCGGTCTGATGATTTTCTTGCAGACGAGCAGGGGCATTGTATCGTGGGTGGCGTGATGGAGCGTGCCAATAACGAGCGAGCGCCAAAAGTGTATAAGGATACGGCCAACACCGATGTGATCTTGCATAACGGCCAGCTGATGGGCCTGTGGTATATCAGTGGTGAACCCGTAAGGATGGATGCGCGTACGCTGGAGACGCTCGGCCAGGAAGGTTTCGGCGGGCAACTGCCTCGGCATGTATCCGCGCATTCGAAAACGGATCCGGTGACGGGAGAGTTTTTGTTTTTCGATTACGCTCTTTACGAGCCGTGGATGAGCTGTGGTGTGGTAGATAAAAATAACAATTTACAAAATTTCAAAACCATAGAATTGCCGGGGCCGCGCTTGCCTCACGATATGGCTTTCACCCAAAACTACATGATATTGCATGACTTACCCGTGGTGTTTACCGAGCAGGCTATTCGCCAGAAGCAATGGTCGATCGAAATTGCTGATCAGGGGACCCGCTTTGGCGTGGTGCCGCGTAATGGAGAGGGTGCTGTGCGTTGGTTTGAAACTGAGCCTTGCTATATCTATCACGTGATCAATGCCTGGGAAGAGGCTGATGAGGTGGTGATGCTGGGCTGTAAAATGGTGCCTAATCCTCACGCACGGGGCAAAGAATTTGGTCCTTACCGAGCAATGGTGGAAGTGCTCGCGCTTAACGCTGTGCTCTGCGAATGGCGAATGAATTTGAAGAGCGGAAAATGCACTAGCCGGAATCTTGATGATGCAATTAGCGAATTTCCAGCAATAAATCTTAATCACGCCGGACAAAAAAATCGTTTCAGCTATATCCAATCCATTGCGCCCACCAACACCTTAAAGTTTGACGGTATTTATAAATACGATTTTAACACTGACAAGCGTGAAGCTTATTGGTACGAGCCGGGTGTGTTTGGTTCAGAGGTAGCTTTTGCGCCACGCATCAATGCGAAAACTGAAGATGACGGTTATCTGCTGGGATTTTGTATCAATGAAAAGGATCTCAATTCAGAGTTGCGCATCTGGAATGCACAGGCGATTGAAGACGGTCCGCTCGCCAGAATTATGCTGCCCGTCACTGTGCCTGCAGGCTTCCACGCAACTTGGGCCGACGGCAGCGAGTTTTCCAAGGGGAGATGACATTGAATTATTTTTGCGGGTCGGGTACTGACTCGGCCATGTTAATCGAGCGTTTGTCGTGAGCACCCTTAATGCTAAACAAAAGCGCGATGCACTGATTGGCGTTTGGTCCTTGTTAAGTTGGCATATTGATTTTGCCGATGGTCGTCCGGCTCGATATCCCTACGGTGAGTTTGCCGTCGGTAATATTGTCTACAGTGAAAACGGACGGATGTTGGCCACGATTAGTGAGTCGGATCGAAAACCGCTGTCGGTGGCAGTACCACATCAGGCGCCGGATGTAGAAAAAATCGCTGCTTTTGATAGTTTTTTCAGTTACGGCGGCAGTTTTGTTGTCGAAGGCGATGAAGTGGTTCATCGCGTTGATATTGCCCTCAACCCGAATTTTGTTGGTAGTGAGCAGCGCCGACACATGCATTTTGAAAGCGACTTTCTCACGCTCTCGGCTCACGAGGGTGGGCGGCATCACCAGCTTAAGTGGCAGCGCGTAGCCAAGGCTTAAGTATACTAATATCACCCTTTTTTTCAGGACAGAAAGCACCATGCCTACAATGAATTTTTTTCAACAGCATCGCGAGCGTTTTGAGCTGGCGCAGCTGGCCTGCCGCGAGCGGCACCACTGGAGTGCCTTTCCAGAGTTGCATGCCCACCCGCAACGTAAAGACGGCCCAAATGCAGCAGAACAATTTTTAAAATCATTAATGGGCTTTCGCTTTGACATCGAGCAGCCGGGAATCGAACAGTATATTGGCGAGGAAGTATCTCCGTATACGCAGGTTAAGCTGGATATTACCTACCCGCAATCCGATATTGATTCACTGTTTTCCGCAGCAAAAGTCGCAATGTCAGACTGGGTTTTTAGCAGTGTTGAAATACGTACTGGTGTACTGATGGAGGTGGTCGAGCGCCTCTATACGCAAGTTTTTGAACTGGCGGCAGCGGTGATGCATACGGCCGGCCAAAGCCCGAACATGAGCTACACCGGTAGCGGTGTAAATGCTTTGGATCGGGCGATAGAAGCATTGGTTTACGCTTTTAACGCTATGAGCTGGACGCCCCAGACGGCACTTTGGGAACGGCCTTTTGGTAAAACAACCATCGCCCTTAAAAAACGCTACCGGACAATGCCCAGAGGTGTGGCGGTGTGTTTTAGCTGTGCAAGCTTTCCGACTTGGAATGCTTGGCCTTCAATGATGGCGAGTTTAGCGACGGGCAATGCCGTTATCGTAAAACCTCACCCCGATGCCGTCTTACCAATGGCGCTGTCAGTGCAAATTTTTCGCAAGGTATTGGCAGAAGCTGGCTTTGATCCTAACCTAGTGACTCTTGCCATGGATTCACGTGAACAACCTATTGGTAAAGTCTTGGTAAAACACCCCGATACAGCGATTGTAGATTTTACCGGCAGTGCTGAATTTGGCAGCTGGGTTGAGGCTAATGCTCACCCTGCTTTGTGTTACACCGAGACGGCAGGGGTGAACACGGTCGTATTAGAATCTTGTGAGGACCTCGATGCGGTATTACGTAGCCTTGCGACTACTCTGTGTATGTTCTCGGCGCAGATGTGTACAAGCCCACAGAATATCTATCTACCCGCGCAGGGCGTGAAGGTAGCTAAGGGTGAGGCGGTAGTGTATGTGTCAGCGTCAGATGTTCGCACTCGCCTAGCTGCGGAAGTAGAAAACTTAGTTGCCGATCCGCGTAAGGCGGCAATGATTCTGGCCTGCGTTCAGTCGCCGGCAAGCCTTAAACTCATGACAGACTTGGAAACCCAAGCAGAGGTTTTATTGCATCCGCGTTCTTATTCTCATCCTGATTATTCGAATGCGCGCACTTCAACGCCGCTGATGCTCTCTGTTAACAAAGCCCAGCGAAGCCTGTATTTGGGCGAGCGCTTCGGGCCGGTGTCCTTTGTCATTGCCTGCGACTCTGTAGAAGACGCGCTTGCGCAGGCAGCCAGGGATGTAGGCGAGATTGGCGGTTTGACCGCGTTTGTGTATTCCCTTGATGAGGGCTTTCTCGATCGGGCAGAGCAGGCTTACGCTTTAGCTGGCGCACAGTTGACTTGTAATCTCACTGGGCCTATGCCCCTGAATTTTGCCGCGGCCTACAGTGATTTTCATGTGACAGGGCTTAATGCTGCGGGCAACGCCTCGTTGACGGAACTGGGTTTTGTCGCCCAGCGCTTTCGTATTGTGCAAAGTCGGCGGCCAGCATGAATTCTCACAGCCAGCTGTTTCGGTCTGTTAGGACGTGCCTGTGAGTATTTCGCACATACCTTCAGCAAGCAATCAGCCTGTATCAACCGACAGACCAATAGATAATCCCTTGTTGCATGCACGGTCGGTGAGCCGGGCCTTGAATATTGTTGGCGACCGTACCGCCTTATTGCTGGTGTACTGGGTTTTCCTCGGGGTTTACCGCTTCGTAGAATTACAAAGTAAAACCGGCTTGTCCAAAAGCCTGGTCAGTAATCGCATCAAGCGTCTCGAACAGGAGGGGGTATTAGAGCGACACGCTTATCAGGGCGGACGTTTTGAGTATCACCTCACGCCAATGGGCAAGGATCTTTACGATGTGGCCTTGGCAATTATTCGCTGGGACAAGCAATGGCATTATAGCCGCGAATGCCCCACGCATAATCTGGTTCATCAACATTGCGGTAAGCAATTTATACCTGAACCGGTGTGTACTTTCTGCGCGGGCGCCATTGATGCGCGCAGCTGTGACTGGCATTTTGGGCCAGGACAGCCCGACGCTGAGCTAAGCAACTCGGGCAGATCGCGGCGTTCTCGCATTTCTCCCTCGGCACTGCATGCCGAGCACCCGATTATGGATCGCAGTCTTGAAATTCTAGGCGATCGCTGGACGGCACTGACCATCGCGGCTGCTTTTTATCGGGTGACAACCTTTAATGGCTTTCAGCAGGCGCTGGGCATTGCTACCAATATTCTTAGCGATCGGCTAGGGCGACTGGTGGCGATGGATATCTTTATCGAGCGCCGCCATTCACGATCTGAATACCGTCTTACCGAGCAGGGTTTGGCTTTGTTCCCGGTGATTGTCAGCCTGATGCGCTGGGGCGATGCTTGGTTGGTCGATACCAGTGGTCCGTCTCTGATTTTGATACACCGCAGATGCCAACAAGTGCTGGTGCCATCAATGCGCTGTGACCAATGCCATGAAGCACTACAATTCGGTGATTTTCATGTTTAAAGCTAGGTTGGTAGCTCAGCTAAGGAGATTTTCTAGTTGTGTTAAAAATAAAAAATATGTGTCCATTGGTACCCGATAATGGCCTGGATGAAGCACTTGGCATGAGTATTTAATACTCGAGGTATACCATTCTGCACAGAATAATAGAGTGATTGAACATATGGTATTACGAGGCTCTCTAGCCACATTGCTTGTTGTGGCCTTGACTGCATGCGGTGGCTCTAACTCCCCTAGAACTGGCAATTCCACTACGCCTGAAAGTAATCCAGTAATGATTGCGGCTTCGGCACAAGACGTCTTTATTGAATCGCCCGTCGCCGACAATGCGAGTGGCGCTACCACCACTGCAATTGCCGCGACGGTGTTTATCCCTGAGCACGCGGATGGCGCCACCTATCCATTAATACTCCATAGTCACGGCTGGGGTGGCGATCGAGTCACCGAGGCCGACACGCAAGCGCCATTCGACAGTTCTAAATTTTATTCTGTGGCCATTGATGCTGAGGTGAAACGATTCTGGCAAGAGGGGTATGCAGTAATCAGCTTCGATGAGCGTGGCTTCCACGATTCGTCCGGTGCGATTCGCGTGATGGACCCCGAATTTGAAACTCGCGATGCCATCGCAGTTCTCGATTGGGCAGAGAGTAATCTCTCGTTGTCGAGATCGTTGGATAACAACCCCTTAGTCGGGGCCATCGGTGGCAGCTATGGGGGTGGCTTCCAGTTGGCGCTCGCGGCATTTGATGATCGGCTCGACGCGATCACGCCCAGTGTTACATGGTATGACCTTCCTGAATCCTTGGTGCCCAATGGCGTGATTAAAAAGCTCTGGGTTTTCGGACTTTGTTTCTCGGCGGTCTCTGCCGGCGACCGCACGTTTTCAGATGAGCTGAACCAAGCCTGCCAACAAGCTGGAATCGACTCATCAACACGGTTTGCAGAAGATCTTGATCCAGCGTTGCTACAGTTTCTCGGTGCCCACGGTATGGCTGCGTTTGAGGCTCGGCATAAGGATGCAAGTGACGCATTCTGGGTCCGCGGGGTAGACGCACTGTTAACCCAAGGGCAGCGAGATTTGCTGTTCCCATTAAACAACGCGATGGAGAACTACCGTTTTCTCAGCTCCCTGGGTGGTGACGTGCGCCTAATTACGCATCAACATGGCCACTACATTGGCCCGCCACTTGACGTGCAGGCACCCTTAGGGGCGACGCGTTGTGGGAGTGTGGATACCTTGGAGGCAAAGCATGCATGGTTCGCTGAGAAACTCAAAGGTGAAGCGGGTGCAGCAGCGCTCATCCCAACGATCTGTATTGGTCTAGACGATAACAACGGGGCGGCGCTGACTAGCGCAGCTGTCGCAGCAGCCACCTACCGCGTTACCGTTCCGGCAACCTCGATCAACTCGATCCAAAATAACTACGGTGGCGACGCCCCTACCTTCATTCTGTTAGCCGCGCCGATCAGCGAAACGAATTTAGTGCTAGCAGGTATCCCGGTTGCAAATGTTACTGTGACGCCGAATGTGCCCATGACCAAGGTGGCCGCCTTCGTTGGTATTGGTGTGTTATCCCTTGGTGACAGCAGTGCACGCTTAATCGACGATCAAGTCGCGCCTTTACGCAATGGCGATCACGTTGACAAACAGCTCATTGGTGTTGGAGAAGTATTGAAAGCGGGGGATCAGATTGGTGTCTTGATTTATGGCGACTATGACGCTTTTAATAATGTCGCTCACACCGCATGGCAAACTAACCTATATTCGATCAGCGGTAGCATTGATTTACCAATAGTTGTCGTGCCATGAGGTATTTTGCGCCCGCCATCGTGGCTATCAGCTCGGTAATTCTGTCGGCTTGCAGGAGCAGTGGTGGCAACTATGAAATCGACAATGCTGCGCTCCAGGAGCTTTGTCTAGACTGCGGTACACCACGCCAAATCGTAAACTGTAATGGATGCACAAAAACGACGTGATTATTCAAGACAGTGATCGCCGCAACATCAATGGTGGTAAGACGATCGATAGGGGTATTGAAGCCAGTATAAACTGGCAACTGAGCCCTAGCCTGCAGTGGCAGCTACAGGGAAGCTACAGCAAACACCAATACGGCAACGACGCACTTGCGCCTGAGGGCAATGAACTTGATACCGCGCCCCGGCAACTCGCCAGTACCCTGTTGCGCTGGAGGCCATTTACTAACACCACATTGGAGCTGGAAGTCGAATATCAGGGCAAGTACTTCTTAGAACAAAATAATGTGCATCAATATCCGGGCCACACCTTGGCGTCAGCGATTGAGCAAACAGCTTTATATGACTGTCAGGGTCAATAATATTGCTAATATCAGTTACGCTGACCGTGCTGATTTTGCCTTTGACAACTATCGCTACTTTGTTGGTCAGGCCCGCGCTAGCTACCTAGAAATTGGCCTGGATTTCTAGCAAACTATTTGAATTGCCATCGCCGTCTAGCTGTTTAGTAAGTAATACTCATCTAAGTATCCCAATACACCTGAGCCAACATTGGACTTCCCAGAGTTTGTATGGATTAGCACTGGTAGTTTTTGAGAAATCGGGTGTGTATTTAGAGCTAGTTGGTAAGATCTGAAACCGGCTATTACCCGAAATCCCCCTCGTTTTCGACAACGTGAATTGGGTGTAATTTGAGCGCAGCGACGCAGCTCCGAAGGGGCCAAGACAGCCAGACGTTGTTTTGATTAGTCCTCACCTCCAGTTTGCGGCTAAGCTCTATCGTCTTCCGTTCCTTTATAGATTCGGTGATACGCTATGGTTTATCGTTCGACTACGACATTTTTTGTTATATTGTTAGATAATGCTCCGTCACCTGCTATATGACGGTGAGAGGGACAGACTGTTTTAAAGGGATTTCAACTAAAACGGAGCAATAAATGCCAATGCAATTTCACCTATTATTACTAACGAGTGTGTTAGTAATAATATCAGGCTGCGCGTCCACCAGCGTAGCAAACAGAGAACAAATCGAGTTGGACGCATTGAGGCGCGCCAGCAGCGCCGATATTACACCGATAGATGCGCTTAGACGGGCCTCAGCTGATTATGACGAAGCGATTGCGAGTGAGCTGCAGTTCTACGCACCTTCTCATATGGAAAGCGCCAGTGAAAAGCTGCAGAGCGCATTCAAACTCAGTAAGACTGCGCGTGAGCCCGACGAGAAAATTGCGGCGATCAGCGCGGCTTTTGCAGCTAAAAAGTTAATCGCAGATGCCTATAGCAATAAAGTAATGGTGGAATTGACCTTGAGCAGGGCTCTTGATCACTACAAAGTTCTCGCAGAGCTAAATACTGAGATTATTCACCCGCAACTCTATCGAAAGGCGACTACCAAGCTGGAAAGCCTGATCCGTGATATAGAAAGCGGCCTGCGGGCTAACGCGAAAAAAGATGAAGCGAGCGTACTCGAATACTACGCGGAAGTTGAAATTGAAACGCTAAAAACCACCTACTTAAATAAAGCAATACAGAAACTCGACGAGGCAGAGTCTAATGACGTCGATGATATCGCTGAGGTGACCTATGATAAAGCCGAGGCGGCAGTCGACTTTGCTGGCGAGTTTATCGAAAAGAATTATCGTGACCGCGAGGGTGTTCGGCGCGTATGCGATACAGCGTACACCGCTGTGTTGCACGCCTATTATGTTGCCGAGGAAACGGCAAAAATTATTGAGGTTGACGCCGAGGATGCCGAGCAATACGTTTTGTATGTGGGCGGTCTGTTGCAGCTAATTAACGAAGAGATAGGTATTAAAAACCTAATGGCAATGTCGCCGCGTGAGCAAGCTCGGAGCTTGGCCGAAGCCATAAAGCTTAGTTCTATGACTTACAGCACGCCAGCCACTGAACAAGCCTTGAGTAGACCGGTCGCCGTTGTGCCTAGTCTTAGCGCGCAATCTAGTCTCTATATTGAATTTGATGAGAGCGGATCAGCCGAATAAATGATCCGCTTACTGGCTGAACGCTAGACCGTTTTATAATTCCTTTCAATGCTGGCCGGGCGAGTCTGGACGGATATATTTACGGTTCAGTTTAAATAAGGAGTGCAGCGCCGCAGCTCCAAAGCGGTCATTGCAGCCCAAGGCTACTATGGTTAATTCCCCCCCTAGTTCCCTGCCCATAGCCTTGTACACTCGGTTAAATCGACCGCTTAGTCGGCGCTTATTTGCGGGCTAAACGCGCGAAAAATCCTTTCTTGGGTGGAGCGGCTTTGACACTGCTTGGCGATGCTTGTTGTTGAATCGGAAGTTCAATGGCAAATTCGGCACTACCCACACGAATAATGTCGCCATTTTTAAGGTAAGTGGATAAGCCCTTTAGTTCGTTAACAAAGGTGCCGTTGGTGGACATCCAGTTGACGACTTTCCAGCGCGGGCCCTCGTTGATTAACTGGGCGTGCAGTCCAGAGACGCTTGACTCGGCTACCCAGATGTCGACATTTTGTTGATCCCGACCGATTTTCCAGACGCTTGTGACGCTGGTATCCAGTGGATAGATGACGCCCTGCATACTGAGGTTTAAGCCTATCAAGCGAGGTGTGTCGCCTATTGGTTCTATATTTAAATTACCATCGCGGTAGTTTTTGCTTGCTTCAGAGCCTGCGCTTTCAGAGAAAAAAACCGTGCCAGTAGCTTGTTCAAGCCCGGCGGTCTCTGACCACATTGCGGGGATGTCTGTTTCCGCCGAGGCCTTAGCTGGTGCAGCGGGGGGGGAAGACGGCGCGATTTCTGGTGGACGGTAGGCCCCAATTTGAGTGGCGTCATCGTCGTCATTAAATGTGCTCGTGTCTTGGTCTGATTCTAGCGACACTTTCAGTTCGAAGTCGCCTATCTGGAGTGCATCGTCATTTTTAAGAGTCGTTTCGCCAACCACTTTGATGGTGTTAATGTAACTGCCGTTACTTGAGCCAAAGTCTTCAAAGGTCAAGATGTCGTCTTTAATTTTTAGCACGCCATGGTTTCTAGACACACTCGAGCTAAGCAGCCTGATGTCGCTTTCTGGGCTGCGGCCAATTGACGTTTCTGTCGTTACTATTAAATAGTCAATGGCGCTGGCAGTGTCGTGAAGTTTAATGATTCCCATTTTATGCTTCCTTTCAATGTGGATAATGTAGTGTACGTTTTATATTCATTACGTTGCGAAATGTTCAGTGAAGCCGTCGATGCGCGCGATAGCTACTACCGGTAGTATCGGTATGGTCTCGTTTTCTTGCGGTATTACATCACTATCGACTAGTACCGCAGTGATATTGTCTGCGCCGTTATTCGCCAAGGCCATTGCCAGTAACTGTTCGAGCTGTTGTGCGCTTGTAATAGGTTTATTCATTACTCGCGCTATGTCGCAGGCATCGATGGCATCGTGTAGGCCGTCACTGCAGAGCAATAACTTTTCGCCTTTAAAGAGCGCGCCCTTTATAAGAGGAACATCGTGCTCATTGAATTCGCCGTGGCCAATAGCACGAGTAATAATATTTTTTTGGGGGTGGGTTATGGCCTCGCTATAGCTGATTTCACCGCGACTTATCATGGCTTCAACTTGCGAATGATCGCGACTAATTTGACGTAGTTCGCCGTCCCATAAATAGGCTCGACTGTCGCCAATCCAAGCTAGTTCAAAATGGTGGCCACTAAAATGTGCCACCACAATAGTAGACCCCATTCCGATTTTTCCACGGCCGTCTTCTGCTGCGCGTAATACTTCTTGATGCGCGCTATACACCGCGACGGCCAGCGGCGTTTCTTGATCTAGTAGATCGATTACTTGATTGGCAACGATACTGGCAGCAATTTCACCCGCTGCTGGCCCCCCCATGCCATCGGCAACCAGTGCGATCCCCCAATTGCTGTCGGCGACGAAACGATCCTCATTGGTTGCGCGTTGCGCGATATTACTTCTACCTAAAATGCTAATCATGCACTAGTTCTCTGTAGCAGATTTTAAAGCTTCTTGAACTGCTGCTTTGAATTGACGTGGATTATATTTTTTGTCATCGCTAAGAATTGTAAAAATTTCATCATAGCGCTGCGTGCCGTTTGTGGAATTATTTTGGTCAAAACTGAGAACTTGTAAGCCTAAAAAAAGTTGTTCTGCGTCAGCGTAATCTCGAACGTCACCGCTTGCACCCTGTTTCAGTAGCGCGCTAGTAATTGCCTGTTGCTCACGATTGTTAAGAGCCGAATCACCCATGCTTTGTATCGCTCTTTCTACTAAGGCCATGAGTTTGCGACTGCTAATTTGCAGTGCTTGTTTGCTGACGACCGTTGATTGGTTTAGCTGCTGAATGGCAAGGGTTAGCTCCTGTCCTAAGCTTTCATTTCGTACCGAAACCACCGTGGCAATAGTTCGCAGCGCATTGTCATTGATACGAATTGCCCCTGCGGGTAGTAATTTCTTGTCCGTGAGGGGACGCTGTACTCGGGTATCCATGGGCCGGTGACAAGAGTGGCAGTCGAATACCGCCAACTCTGGGAATAGCCCCTGTGGCATGCTGTGTTTTTCTAGGACGGTGAGTGAATCTTGCGCGGCCTGCATGCGTCCCGCTAGCCAGCGGGTGGTGGCCAAGCTACTTTTTCCCCGCTGATAATAGTCAGCATCGTTGCTATGGTGGGGTGGCATTAGCGCCAGCCAAGTGTCTAATTCGAAGCGTAGGCGAGGATGGCCGGCGGCCATCATTTCATGATTAGCGAGTTGATTAGCATTGCCAAGGTGGCATGACTGACATAACTTGGCCGCAAAGGCGGGGTCTTCGGTTGGCGATAAGCCATTTTTTAAGTTGGCTTGATGCCTAGCAAGGGCATTGTCAGAAGCTGTGCTGGTATTGGCGCCATAATGAGAGTCTATCCAATTTTCTGCGCCACCGTGACAGACTTCGCAGCCAATACCGTCCGAGATATGAAACTTCGCGCCCTGCAAGTTGGTCGGCGTGGTGTCGGCGTGGCAGGCTAGACATTCCGCCGCCGTACTCGCGTCTTGAATCCCCATATTGTCGGCGATGCGTTTTGAATCAGTATTTTTTAAAATGGCATAGGCGCGAGAGTGATTATCGTACTTCGCCCAGGTGCGATATTCATTCTGTAATACATTGCCTTGTTCAACTGCGGCCGCGCGACCGTGACAAACACTGTTTGCGCAACTAGCTACACCTAGGTGCATGGCTTCAGTGCTGGCCTCGGCAGTGGTGGTTGCACTGGTGTTTGGGTTTACCTTGGCGGCGTGCACTACGCTCGGGTGAAAGCAAAGCATTGCCAGTAAGTAAAGCCCTAGCCAAGGGGTGCTGTCATTAAGCCTGGGCTGCTTAGTTTTATTCATGCTTCGCTCCGGATCCGGGTTTGCTCGGCGTATCTTCCACAAACCATGGTTCGCCATCTTTATCTAAATAGAGTTTGTGCATTTCTTTTAAATTCATTGGCCGCGCGCCACGTCGTCCAAATACCGCGATTTGGCCGCCACTTTCGTCCACCGCGCGATCTCTAGCCAATCCCCGCGACAAACTTAATGCCGGGCTGGCGGTTTGCTTACTCGCAATCCACAGCGGGTTTGGTTTGGGGTTAAAGCCGTAGAACTTTGGCTGTAATTCTGGTGAGCTTAATTGAATAACATTGAGCCCTGTTTTTGCATCAGCGACATAAGCAAACAGTGATGCGTTAGTTGTGCCAATGACTACGTCTCTGCTGTCTTGCAAGTGGCCTTCGGCATTATAGCTTTGCAGTAAACGCATTTTTTCCGGACGCTCGATGTTTATGATGGCAAGACCTTGTTGTCCCGCCGCCACGTAGGCGTAACCCCTAGCCAGACTGATTTTTTGGGCATCAGCAAGCGGCAGAGTGAACTCGGGTAATAAATGGGCTTTTTCTGGGAGGGTGACGTCGACGAGTTTGATGCCGTCGGCATCGGTCACAAACAAATAGCGGAATTGCAGCGCTGAGGCGCGCCCGTCGTTGAGTGCAATGGTGTGGAGTAATTTCGGTTCTAAGGGTGAATTTATATCTATGACAAGCAGGCCCGCATCGGCGATGATGTAGAGGTAGTGACCGCCAATAGTGATGTGACGCGCTCCCTTTAACGCCCCGTCGGCATGCCAGCGCAGCGCGGCGTTTATAAAGTTATTGCGGGGTTCACCGTCGGCAAAGGTGTTGACGTCAACGACAATTAGACCCTCTTCGGTGTCGGTGACATAGGCGTAATTGTAAAGTGGATGAAAGGCTTGCTCCTTGTTGTCTACTCGCATTAAGTCGCCTTGATTGCGTTCTGGGGCAATGGGCTGAATGCTGGGGAGCGCAACACAGCTGGCATTTTCAGTGGCGACTTTTGCGTCGTGGCCGAGCGCACTATAAGGCGCGGTGATTAAACGTTGCGAAATGCCCTTGTTTTCAACCGAGGCAACATCTAAGACTCTGAAACCTGCTTTGCCATCGGCAATAAATAAATACTCACCGCGTAGCTGCAGGCACTGACTGCGTGCAGCGCTGTGTTCGTGAGAGGTTTGTAATTGCTGTTTCTGGGCCTGGTGGGCAGCAAAAAAGTCGGGGTAGGCATAGCGATGCAGATAGCTGCCGATGACCGCTTGGGGCTCGTCCCACTCGGTTACGGCAATGGCTTCAATATTATGTTCTTCACCCAACCACACATTACGGCCAATAAAATCGATGAACTTAGTACCCAACGTTAAGGTTTGAGCGATGATTGCGTTATTGTCTTTTTCCGCTGACAAGTGACAGTCGCTGCAGGTTTTGGTTTCGGTTTTACGCACGGTATGAGGAAAGTGCGGATTAAAGGCTTGGGAGCTAAATCCGCTGGCAGATATTGGCGCTTGCTGTACATATATGCGTTCGCGGTTAGCATTAGTAGACGACAGTACTAAGGCTGACGATGATCGCACCGGCGCATATTTTCCGCCTTTGTAGGGTGCGCGTTTACCTAGCATAAAGATTTGATCACGGGCGACCTGCGGATTGTATGTGGCAAAATTGCGAGATTCACCGCCCTCAAAATGGTGGCGCTCGGATTTTTCATTTGCTTGTATTGGTAAATGACAGCCGCCACAACTCGTGGTCCATGAGGTGTGACAGGCATAGCATTCCATCTCTTCAAAATTATGCGCCGCAGTATCTGGGGCGACATCGCTGCCCCAGTGTTGGGAACTAGGATCTTTAGACATCAGCTTGGCGCGTGCAGCTTTGGGGTTGTAGCTAGCGTGTTGGGGGTTTATCGAATCTTTAACGAGAGATAAGGTCCACTCAAGCTCGGGGTTGAGCATCGAGCGCTGCATGAGTTTACCATTTACCCATTCAAAGCGGCGGCGACCATCGGAATTGCGCAATAAGCTTAGATCGGTGGTGCTGGCATTGCTGGCGGGGCCAGAGGGCAGTAAGTTGGGGTATTTAGCCGCGGTGCCATGACAATCTACACAGCTTATTTCTACCGCTGCGGCAACTTCACCATACATATGGCCATTGCCGTGGTTATCTTGATTGAAATGGCAGTCAACGCAGTGCATGCCCACTTCGGCGTGAATAGAGCGCATATGCACCGCTTTATCAAATTTTTCTGGGTCTTCATCACTGACAATATTGTTATCACCGTCGAGTAAATTGCCGTCGCGATCGCGTTTAAATACGGCGCGAAAATTCCAGCCGTGGCCGTGGTAGTCGGCAAATTGAGTGTCTTCAAGTTCCGGATTGAGTTTGGATACATCTTTGAGAAAATCGACATCGGCCCATTTGCCTTTTGGTGCGGCGCCTTCGGGGTTGCGATCTAATATCTTGCGCTTGGTGGCCGCGTCGGGGTACTGCTGTTCTTTGGGCCACATATGCGGGGCGTCAGATTCGTAGTCCCACATGGTGTAACCCAAAAAGGAGTTAACGAACATATTGGGTTGGTGCATATGGCAGACCATACACTGACTGGTTGGAATAGCGCGGGTGAAGCGATGCTCGATGGGGTGGCCCGACGCGGTTTTATCTATGGTTGGGTCAATGGTCTGACTTTTGCCAGTATTGCCAAAGGCGGCATAGGGCCCTGAGTGTAAGGGCTCGCGGTCATTGGCATATACCACATGGCAGCCAGTGCAGCCTGAGCTGCGATAATCGCCGGGTTGGTCATTGGTGCCCATAAACCAAAATAGCGGATCGTTGAGGCGGGTCTTGGTCATATTGATAAGTGGGACAGAAATTCGTCCGCCGGTACCAGGGCCGCGATTAGACTGTTTGAAATCAGGTCTGCCGGGCTCTTCTAGGCGTTGAAGTTGCCCAAGTGCGTTGGGTATACCGGTTTCGGGAAACAGATTTACAATATTGCGACCACCGCGCTCAAAGACGCGGAATACATCGCCGGGTTTGACGGTTTCCCACGCTGGCAGGGGGAATATTTGGTCAAGAATACCCATCTCGGCCATCTCTGGAGTGGGTTTTATGGCGGCCTTTATCGATGCCGGTTTGCCGTCACGGGTGTAGGCTTCACCGAGAATAGAGCGTTTGTAGGGCAGTATGCCGTTATTGTAAGCCGCCGCTGCCCAGAACATGGCGCCGGTGCCGTGTAGGCTGCGGGTAGAGGCTTCAATAATCTTTTGATGGCAGGCGCCACAGGCTTCGCTCGCCACGCGAAAGTCACCGGGATTAACAAACCGAATATATTCCGGAGCCTCTTTGTTAAGCAAGGTATAGGTGCGCTCTGGGTTGGCGGAGTTGGGCCAGTGCCAGCTGTCGGGAAAGCGTGGTAAGACATGGGCTTTTTCCAGTAATGGCAGCATTAGCACCGGGTCGAGAGGAGCATCTTTTGCAAAGTTAATCGTGGCGTCGCCGCCATGGCAGTCCACGCACCCTAAATTAATGGCCGGGTTGCTGTGCATATTATGGCTGTCACTTTGGCGGTGACAGCTGACGCAACCGGCACTTTTTTGCTCGACATCTGTGAGTGTTTGAAATGCAGGTGCGGGCGGTGCGGTGTGATAGACCCGTGCAACTTCAGTCTCACCACCCGAGGCCATTGCCTGCTGATAAAATGCCAAACAGCATAAAGCCAGTAGTGTAATGAACGATGTTTTAGTAGGTGAAGATTGCATTAAAAAGCACCGATTGTTGAGAGTGGTCTGAATATAGTTGTTGATAAGCTTCGCCGGGTAATAGCACTGCATAGGAAAGTCGCAGCACAATGTTTTGAGTCATAAAGGGACGATAAATAGTCGCGATAGATAAATCTTGGCCGATCTCTTTTGAGATGCCTGCCTGCTGGCGAGCGACCTCGACACTGCTGGTGTTGTCGAACCAAAGTTGATTGGCATTGAGGCTGATACGCAGCTCAGGTAGTACGTCAAAATCGGCGCCAATGCCAAGTAGCACGGTGCCAGGATTGGTGAAATTGGATTGGCCATGTTCTTTAGATGAGCGCAAATTATTTAAGACGCCATTGCGACTCGACAGCGCCACTTTGCCACCGCCAATGAGCGGCACCGCCTGGCGTATCCAATAGCTGGTGTCGGCACCGGCAAATAATGGATTTTCGACAATGGCATCGAAGCCGGTTTCTATATCGTCGTAGGGATCATCGTCACCGCTAGCGTATAAAAACGAAGCGCGCCAGCGTATCCAGTCTTGGTCGAAGGACAGCTCCGCCGCGGCGAAGTAGGCTGAAATGTCGGTCTCGGCATCGCTGAGTGGCGCATTCTCTTGCTTGCCAAGGGCGTAGTAAAAGGCGCTGGTGATATTGAGGCGGCCAAGGTGGCCATCGCTATTCATACCAAAATAGACGACATCGTACTGTCTTGGACGCTCTGCCCCTATCGATGCGGGGCGCTGGATGACGCCATTCTTGTCAAAGAAAAAATCCTTTTCTCGGTTGCGGTTATACAAGACTATAAATTGGCTAGTGTGGCCAAGGACGAATAGGTCTTGCCAATAAAGATTGGCGACAAAAATATCATCGTTACGCGGCGTTTCTCCAATATTGTTTAAACCGCTGTTGGTATCTTTTTCTAAACGCCGAAACCACGCCAGATTGTATTGAATAATATTATTATTGCGTGTGCCGAAAAGTCGCAGTCCTAATTGATTTTCTTGAAATAGAAAACCACGGAAATCAGCGTTAAAGGGTTGAATGCCAAAGCGAATACTATCGAAGTCGTAATTGTCAGAGACATTGCGTAAATGCACATCGATAAATGCAGCTTGTACGCCGGCAAAATCTTGGTAGCGAGTACGCCCTTCAGCAGGATTAACATCCACGCCCAGAATTTCTTCTAATTTGGTGGCGTTGTAATTAAATACTGGCGTAAATCGAAATTCGTAATCCGGCGGGCGAAACACGGTGTCGCCCTTGTAATACACTAATTCAACGGCTAGATTTTCGATGAATTGCGATTGTTTGCTGCCGCCGTATAAGTCTAAGTCTCCGGCGTTGGCGCTGGATTGCAGACCGACGGGGGTGGCGACGTCGCGATATTCAAAAACAGTATCGGCAATGATACTTAAATTGAAAAACCAATCATCGTGAATTGGCGTGTCCGCTTTTAAGGTGTTGCGATTATAGGGATCGTACCAGTTGTTCTCATAGCCTAGCGATTCAACGATGCGCCAGCGATCGGGAATGGCTATCGCGGGGCTGTAATCCTTAAGGCTGGGAACCGGAATGCGGGGCTTGCGGACTTCTTTAGCTACGCACTTAATGAGCATGCCAGGGACCCGAGGCTTGGGGATACTGCCATCGCTAGGGCAATCAACAGCGCTCAGGTTTCTTTCGTTGTCAGTTTGCGCCAATAGCGGAGCGCTGGCCGCAAGCCAAAGTAAGGCACTTAGGCATGATGACAGCTGCCAGTGTGAAACGCGCTGTGCGCGCGCTTGTTTATTTTCCAGCGCAAACATTTTGTTCATCACTATTGTTAAAAGGACTTTGCGGGCAGTTGATATAGCGCAAGCGCTGGCCGCCTGGGCTTAGTTGATCGGCCCTTATTGCTATTGGCGCATTGTTTACTGTGCCTAGAATTTCACCTGCCTGATGTAAACCTAAAAAGGCTATCATATCGTCTTGATCGACACCGTCTCCTGAAACACCAACACCACCGATTAATTGATTGCCACGATAGATTGGCACACTGCCGGGGAATATTTGGATGCCGTTGGCGAGGCGCGGCGCTGCCAAACTGGTGGTGCCAGCAAACGCCAAACCCACGCAGTTCTTGCCAACATCTTGCGCGCCGCCCATCAAATAGAGGAGGTGGCTAACGATGCCGTTAAAACTTAAATCGAGCTGTAAACCTGTTGAAAATGGGCTCCACTCACCGGCGGGTTTGCTAAAGGGGCCGGGGCCATTGGCGTCGATACCATCTGGATAGTGGGGCCGAGATAAATTGCCACCCGAGCGGTCGGCGAAGGCAATGCCATTGCTTAGGGCTGTACTGTCGCCAGTCAGAGCAATAATATTTTGCACATAATCGTCTAGCACAATGGTATTCGCGGCTGTAAGTGCTGGCGTTAAATACTGGGTGTTGGGTAACGCAGAAATAAAACTAGCGGCATCGTTAGACGAGAAAAACGTCGCGGTGCGGGCTTTTTGTAGAGATACATCGGCGCCAAAAACTGGCGCGTCGCGGCTTCGTGCTATACCTAGTACTGTTCCGTCGGTGTCGACGACACTAATGGTAACGCGAGCGGCTGAGCCAAGTGGTTGACGAATTTGTGCTCTAGCGCGATTGGCGATGGCCAGGGCTTGGCTTATAATTTCTTGCACCTCCGCAGCGCTAAGCTGAGAACCGGCAATGGGTGGAAAGCGCTCGGCGTTATTTTCATCAACAAACACAAAGGCGTCGCGGCTAGGGAAACGCAGATTGTTATCTGAGCGAATGCCTGAGCCCGCCTGTCCAAAAGCTTGGCCTGCACGGTAGCCGTCGGCGGCATCGTAGTAGTCTTTTACGCTGACAAAATCACCATCAGTGTTAAGGACTAGGCTGGGCGCATTTTGCACGCTGGGGTCAGTGGCATTGAAGTCCACATCGGCAAAACGTAGGGTTTTGCCATCTACCGTAATGCGGTTTGCCTGCCGATCGGCCGGTACAGCAAAACCAAAACTTCCGGCTAGGGCGATGACTTCGTCGCTATCAAAATCCACATTGCTAATATTGCGGTCGATACCGTAAATAAAATCGTCTGAGATAACTCCGATGCCGCCGACTGGGGTGCCAAATTTATACAGTGGAATGCCGCCGGGATCGGCGGAAAGCCCGAGCGGTGAACGCTTAGGGCCAACCAGTATTGCGGGGTTGCTGGCATCTAATACAAAATCAGAACAGGCTAGCTGGCTGAACTGCACACCAAATAGCGGTCCGCTGGGTTGATTGAATTCGCCGGGATTAAAATGCTCCTGCACAATCTGGCTGGCGACACGGGTACTAAAGCCGTTGCCTTCGCTGGATAAGTAGGCCGCAGTGATGGCCTTCGCCATTGCCGCCAGAGCGTCACCACCTGCAGTGGCAGAAATAGGTATTTCGAGGCGTTCTAGACCGCCACTGATGATGGTGTCTGAGTTGGATATTAACGTCAGCTTGCGATCGCCATTGGCCAGGACCTCAGCCATGCGAAACACAGTGAGTATATTGCCGCTGCGATCGCTTACCGCGATGGTAGCGGGAGCGTTGAGCGCTCGCGCTTGCGCAACGGCTTGGCGAACGATTATTTCTACATCACTGCTGCTTAAAAAACTGCTGGCACTGGCGCAACTACCATCGCATTGGGTGTTGGCATTGCTGCCTTGGGCAGCAACTTGCTGATGGCGATCGCCCTTGCACGCGACTAAGGCGAGGACCGCGAGTAGGACAAGAATGCGGGGGCTGCGCACCATCATTTTTCTGCCCTCAGTTCGGGCGCTGACATAGTTGGAAACGCCGAATTATGGAAACCATGGCAATCAATACATTGTAGTTCGATGGTGTTTTTCGCGCTTGCATCATGGCAATCCATGCACACACCAATTTCTGGCATTAATACGTCGCTACTCAGTTTTGACGACGATGCTTGGTGACAGCTAGTGCAGCCTTCTTTGCCCATATTATCGGCTGTCATAATGTGATGAGCGGCATGGCTAAAGCGGGCAGCGGGGAACCAGTCGGTGTTTAATTTCACTTTTTTAAGCTGCCATTGCTCGTCGCTGTTGGCGGCGAGGTCTCGATATACCTCGTGGCAATCTACACAGCCGCCTTTGCTAAACAGTCTATCCATTTCTTCCTCGGCCCACGCGCCGCCGCATTCTAGGGGGTCTTGCTTCTGGCAGCGTGCGCTGTTGTCGCGCCCAGGAACCCGACGTATTGATTCTTGTGGTAAAGCGTAGCGCTGTTGGGCTGCTTGGCTAATATAAAACTCTTGTAAAAAGGTGCGGACGACCTCGGGTGCTGCATGGGGTAAATTACGCTGTGGATTGACATCATCGAAATCTAGGCTGTGGCAACTGGCGCAACTATTTTCCATGGTAATAGCTATAAAGTGTTCGCCGTCCGCTGCGGGTGCGTGACAATCACCGCATATTAACGCTGATTTGTGCTCGCTTCCGAGTATCTCTTTACCTACTTTGTCACTGTTTAAATGTAGGTCATGGGGGAATTTAAGATTAGATTCTTCTTTTATGTGCTGTAACGATACGGCTTTCTTGAATGTCCATATCCCTGCGTCAGCCTGTAACAAAGTGGGATAAAATTCTGGATGTTTCTCGACAGTAAAGAGAGTGCTTGCGGACATCTCGCTAATCGTTTTGCCGCTAAAATCTATTTTGTTCATGGGTGATTTGTGACAATCGATACAGTGATTATTATCTTGGACAATAAGCATCTCGGGTTCGTTATGCTCTTTGTGGCAGGTTTGACAGTTATTGGTGTCATCGCCAAAAGGGTGATTGCCAGGGAAGTGACTATGGCTATCGCTGTGGCAGCTAAGACAAGTGGCGCTATCAACCTTTTGAAAGCCTTTGGTGTGACAGCTATTGCAGTTTTCTACCAACCCGGATAAATGATGAGGACTTGATAGAGGACCAGAGGACCAGATTTGGTCTGTAGGCGCGCCCAAGCTCTGTAAGGTTTTCGCGGTATCTGGTTGCAAGTAATTCAATAATGGAAAAATTAAGGTAAGAAGTAATATTACTAGACTAAGTATATAACTCCATAGACGACTACTCGGCAGTTTAAAACGGAGCTCATGTTGGTAGCGGTTCTGTATTGAGGCTTGACTATCCGCGTCAATGCATACTTCTATAGCTGCATCGAAGCCGGGTAGGGTAGGGCTTAGAGTAATTTTGTGGGAAGCAATCTCAAACCAGTCACCTAATTCAAGGCTAATATTTTTATGCTTGTTGCCGCCAAAACTTACCTCAGCATTGGCGCGGCAGACTATGTTTAGACGGCCGTTATCGGCAATACTTAATTCGCAGTGGTTGGTGGCAATATTGTTGCCAAATAATTGAATGTCACAGTAGTTGCCACTACCGACGCGAACACGATTTGTCGCTAGCTCACTGTCACTTTGATCAATGACCTTACCATTTTTAAGCCGTGTCTTTCGTATGAGAATAAGCATGGCTTTACCAGTAAAAAAAGACGGTGAAAATATGGATAAATAAAGACACTAATAAGGTGATACTTAAGGGGATGTGTACACTTAACCAAAGTTTGGTTCGCAGTTGGAGGCTGAGTTCGCGGCGCAGGCGACGAAGTATTTCTTGTCGGCGGCCGAGAATATAAAGCAGCTTTTGCAAGCGCTCGGCCTCTCCAGGTTTCTGCGTGTTGGGGATCTTCATCACCAAGAAATTAATTGCGGCCTGCTGTCCCTTATTACTCTGCATTTTAGAGTGACCGAGCGAGTTGTCGGTCACTTGCATGGCAACGCTAGACTTGTCTCGCCCCATAAACTGCGTTACTAAATTACCACCGATGGCGGTGCGGTCAATTGCACTGGAAATGATCTCTTGAATATCGGCGTCGCAACTCTCGGCGAGTAGTAGCGCGTCCTTGTCTATTTTGGCTAAAGATTCGAGGCGCTGTTCAAAGGCTTGGTTGGCACGATTTTCCACTAAAAGACGAGGGTAGCGCAGATAGGCATAGAGGCCGATCAAGCCGCTAACGACGACTGCGCACATAAGCGTATAGGCAAGTGTGTGTACATTTAAACCAAATTGAAATGCGCAGTGTAATGTTGCGACACCAACTAAACTGATACCCAAATAGATATGTGCTGAAACCCAAGATTGGAGATTGGCATTTTTACTATTGTAGCTTCGTTTACGTATGCCCAGACAAGAAAGCCATATGATAAGCAGCGTACCAATACCGCCTAGTATATAGCCCTGCCAGCTGCCGCCATTTGGCGGCAGCGTTTGGGCTTGGCTCAAATACAGACTGCTACTAGCCAATAGCAAAATCGCTGCCCACCAAAAATAGCGTCGCCCAGCATAGTTAAGAATATTCACGTACATTTATTTTTCTCATGAAGTATTACTTTTGGGAATACTCTTTAGTAGGTTTTCAGCTCGCGCATCAGCGAAGATTTAATACGTTAATGAATTCTGCAGGCTCCATGCGTTGCGCTGCGCCGGTGGGGCAGTATTGAACGCAAGCTGGCCCTGCTGGTCTGTCAACGCAAGCGTCGCACTTTACGGCTTTCTTACCTATTTCTTTTGCCGCATTACTGGGCGTGGCGTTTTTATCTTCGCCCGGCCCCGGGCCGGCACCGCTAAATAACCAGTTTAGAAATGGTGGCTTCTCTGGGAGCTGATAGCTCATTTTAATAACATTGTAGGGGCAATTGGTTTCACAGTTCCCGCAGCCAATGCAGGTGTCATTGATATAGACTTCGCCACTGCTTTCGCGATGAATCGCGTTTGGCGGACACTCCTTCATGCAATGGGGTTGTTCGCAGTGTCTACAGGCAATGGGAAGGTTAATATTGGCGAAGCGCACGCCGGCTTTTCGGTCTAGGCGGCTAATGCCTTTGTGGGTTTCGGCGCATGCTGTTTCGCAGTTGTCGCATCCGACGCAAAGATTTTCATCGATAAGTAAAACGCTGGTACCTTCGCCGGTTCCCTGCGCTAGTAGAAACGACATTAGCGCGGCTTGTTCCGGAAGTGCGGCCATTTCTGCCGTAGACTTTAATTGCTTCGAGGTTTCAGTTTGTAATTTGGAGATGGACTCCGGTGATTTTTTAAGAAGTGCTAAAAAGGGTTGCCGGCTAATCTCTATGATTTCGGAGCGAACCGCCGCATAGGCGGACTCCCGACGAATGGCGTCGCCCATGAGTGCCATTTGCCCAAAGATTTGTCCTGAATGCAATTGTCCTATGGCGATTTCTTTGCTGTTTTCTAAACGGTTAAGAGCAACTGTGCCACTGCGAATTAAATAGAGATGTTCGCCGCCGTCGCTTTCTTTATAAATATATTTACCAGTATTAAAATTCGTGGTGGTAACGCTTTTTGCGATATCTCGGAGCTCCACATAGCTGCCCTGAGGAGTAAAGAATTGTTGCAGGGTGCGCTGTAAAAATACGGTTTCAATCCCTTTGGCAACTTCGTCGTTGGCCGCCATTAGTTTTGCCATTGTACGGCGCGGTGTCTCTATTAGGATTGTGTCGTTACTGGCGATGGCGTTGCCGATTCGAGGTCGACCAGAGAGTAGGCTCATTTCGCCGAAAAATTGACCTGCTCCAAGAGTGGTGTCGCCGCCCTCGGCCGAGCTGAGTGTGACCTGACCTTCGATGATAGTGAAGAAGGTATTACTGTAGTCATTATGGCGATAGATAAAGTCGCCGCTTTTGGCGACCTTGGTAATAACGGGCTGGCTGACAGCCCCGAGTTGCTTGATTGCTAGACCTGCGGATTTTCGGCGCTGGATGTCGGCGCTACGAGCTGACTCGACATCGCTTAGGCGCTGTTGGCTCACCTCGATGCCTTGGCGCTGTAGATTGCTAAGCTGTTCGTCGTCAGCCACGCAGTAGCTAATATCACTTTCCATAATGAGCTCGCGAAATGCCAGTGCATTCATTCGCGAAAACATCGGTACCCGCTGCTGATACAGGGCCAGAATATCATCCACGTCAGCGACATAAGGTAGCAGTGCAAACTTCAGCGCGAGTAATGGGTGGTCTACCGGCTTAACAGGGTTGCCTTTAATATATTCAATAACATCAAAGCCCTGGTTCATGCCCTGTTTAATTAGGGGGTAGCCCGCCAGAGCGCCGATAATATACAGGCCTTTAATATTGGATTGATATTGGCCATCGAGTTCGGGAATGGCTTCCAGGTCATCGTTGGGAAGATTGATGCCACAACTTTCGATAAATTTCCGAGGTGGAATAGAGCCAAGCCGAGCGATAATGCGATGGCAGGGCAATGTTTCGTCGCCCCTTGCGGTATTGAGAACGACCGTGCCGGCGGCACCGGGCTCAGGAATACTGAGCGACTTCACCGAGGCGTCATAGCGGCAAGAGAAGGCCATATTTCTATCGTTGATGGCTTCTAAAACACCATCTAAGTTGCCTTGTTTGGCGCGAGTAAATTCGCTTTTACGGTTAATAATAACGACTCGGTTGTGTTTGGCCAGCGCCAAGGCGTTTTCGATGGCGGCATCACCGGCACCGACCACAATAATATCTTCGTTGTGATAGTCATCCGGGTCATCGAGTTGGTATTGCACAAAGTGGGTATTGTCCCCGTCGATGCCTAAGCGCCGAGGATTGCCCTGCGTGCCAATAGCTAGGACAATATTATTCGCAGAAATAGTGCTGCCACTGGCGTAGCAAATTTTAAAACTGTCACCTGATTTGGAAATTTGAATGACTTCACTGTCGGGACGAAAATTAATTCCCGTATCACTAATGCCTTGTTCCCATGAGTTGAGAATTTGCTCTCTTTTGCTTGCGGTAAATTCTAAGGGGCTGCGCAGGTCTAAGTAGCCGGGCTCGTCCATAACATGCTTACCTTTTTGGTAGCGTTGTATGGTATTTGCATGCAGCAGCGAGCCTTCAATGAGTATGTGCGTAGGCCGGTGATCGGCATTAGCTGCGCGTATGTCAAGATCATACTCAGCGGCCTTGGCTGCTGCACTAAGTCCGGCAGGGCCGGCGCCAATAATGGCGATATCAAAGTGTTCCATCACGTTTGCTGCAGCATTTTTATTACCTTCTACGCTTACTATGCAGAGTACAGGCCATGCTTATGGGATCTTTTTATTTTTTTATCTAGAAGTAGGCGAATCGAACCGTTTTGAATTAAATCGCTAAATGTATTGATAGCTTACCGTTCTTGTTGCCAGTGTGCCATGGCTTGTTGCCTGCTATATTATGAATGCAGCTTAGCGGAATCCTGCGGAGTAGTTATATTATTTAAGATATTAGTAAGTTGCGCTGTTTCTAGCAAGCTTAGTCTTAGCGAAATAAAATACATACTAGCAATAAAGTGCGCGGCGGTTTGCGTGTGGTTGATTTAATTCCTGAGGTTATTACTAGCAGCATCGCTCAGGGTATTGCAAGGTGCACACGATATCGTACTCTGGCGATAGCCATATCCAGCAATCAAACAGCGGTTGGATAACCGAAATGCTTAATTACACACATAACTAGTGGTTTGGCCCACACGGGTGTGGCTGCACCAAGAAACGTTCTGAACTTGCCTTTAGCTACCCATACCACCGTTTTAGGTGATGGTGTGCCGCTGGCATCAAGTGGTGCTGAATTATCGATTATTCTTAATTCAGTGCAGTACGGGATTAAGCTGATCATATTAACCAGGGACGAGATATAGCGCTCTCTAATCTTAACTTCCGGTATGTCATGACCACCTTTGGCAACACGGGCCTGTACCCTTTTAATATGGAGCTCGGGCGAGCTAAGTCCGGTAAAATAGATAACAATCTCGATTCCATTTGCCGCTGCTCGCCTTAGAGCAGCTGGAATTGACGTGGCGCCCAAAGTAGACTCGAACGCGAAAGAGATATTGTGATTAATCGCTTCATTAAGCGCGTCATAACCCCGCTTCCAAGCTTGACCGTTTGATTCATCAAGGGTCATCTTGGGGTCTTTTTTCATCAGGTCTCGAGCGTATTCATCGGGATTGAAATACTCATATCCTTTATGTCGCCATGCGGCACCCTGAATAGAGCTTTTTCCAGCTCCATTAACGCCAGCAATAACAACGATCAACCCATTTGCTCCGTCGATCCAGGTCTGAAAGAATTAGCTAAATCTGCGTCAGACATACCGGACATGGCATTAACACCTGCAGCGGTATCCTGGGTAGCTATGCGGGCAAACAAGGTGTCGAAATCGTCCACCCCCGCCTGCAGCTGCTGTTGAGCGCTTACTGCTAAAAGCTCCTGCGATGATTGAAGCATGTCCATGACATTACGGTACCTTTCAGGAGATAGCATCACGCCAGCTTCCTTGCCATAACGAGTGATTATGACAGCATGCTGAGAGCTTAACGCTTTCTCAATCTCAAGCATGTTCCGAATTGATTTTGCTTGCATGAGAATAAGCGTACCTGAGTTGAGGTACTTATTGATTTGACCGCGTAGCCCTGCTAATCGGGTTGTAAGATCGGGCACAGGCACACCTGTTGAGGTAACTTGGCCTTCGATTTTGCTGCTCAAAAGATTCATGGCTAAACCCTCCAGTTATGCCCTATTTTACCTATCTATCCAATAATAAGCAAAAAGGGCAAGATAGCTTACCCCACCGCCCCCGGCACCGGCACCGCAAGATCCTGATCGTGTGCTCGACATCGGTAATGGTTATGCTGGGTAGGAGATGCCCGCTGCAGCAACTTGTTGCTTCTTGGGCGCCGTTGCAGAAGTACTTGAGGGTGCGGCCATATTAAGTCTACCGGGTATGAGCTACATGGCCATGGCCCTGTTGCGCGGATCGTTACTTAATAGGAGGTGCCGTGGCAGGGGGTGGCCGGTACAGATATACCGGCCGAGTCCAAATTCCGTGGACCTACCTACTCAGTGACTCTCGATGAGATAGGAACTCATCGTAGTTACCTTGGAAATCAACCAGTTCCTGATCTTTTATTTCGACAATACGGGTGGCTAATGACGACACAAACTCGCGGTCATGGCTAGCGAATATTAGGGTGCCGTCGTAATGCTCTAATGCCAGGTTTAAGGCCTCGATTGCTTCCATATCCAAGTGGTTGGTAGGCTCATCCATGATCAAGACATTGGTGTCTTGCATCATTAGCTTGCCGAATAGTAAGCGGTTCTTTTCACCACCGGAACATACGGTAGCGCGCTTATTAAAGTCGTCAGATGAAAATAGCAGGCGGCCTAGGGTGGCGCGTACTATTTGATCGTCATGCTCGGGCTTGCGCCACTGGCTCATCCAGTCGAATAGGTTTAGGTCGTTGGCGAAATCGCCAGTACTATCCTGCGCGCAATAGCCCAAGCTGGCATTCTCTGCCCACTTCACAACCCCTTCCTCGGCACTTAGTTCTTTCATCAGGCAACGTAAAAAGCTGGTCTTGCCCGCGCCGTTCTCGCCTAATACTGCTAAGCGGGTGCCGGCGTCTATAATCATGCTGCCCTTTTTAAACAACACCTCGTCAAAGCTGTGGCCAAGATTTTCCAGAATAACGGCTTGGCGGTGAAGCTTTTTGTCTTGCTTAAAGCGAATATACGGTGACTGGCGGCTGGATGCCTTAATCTCATCCAGCTGAATTTTATCAATCTTTTTGGCTCGCGAGGTGGCCTGCTTGGCTTTAGATGCGTTGGCAGAAAAGCGACTGACGAAGGCTTGTAAATCAGCAATTTGTGCGGTTTTCTTGGCATTCTGTGACTGCATGCGCTCGCGAGCTGCCGTCGCGGCCATCATAAAGTTGTCGTAGTTACCGGGGTAAACGCGCAGCTCACCGTAGTCGATGTCGGCCATGTGAGTACAGACTTCGTTTAAGAAGTGACGATCATGAGAAATGATGACCATCGTACTCTTGCGGTCATTGAGTACACCCTCTAACCAGTGAATGGTGTTGATGTCCAAGTTGTTAGTTGGCTCGTCGAGCAGCAAAATATCTGGATCAGAAAACAAAGCTTGAGCCAGTAATACCCGTAATTTCCAACCCGGTGCCACTTCGCTCATTGGGCCGGAGTGCAGCGCCAGTTCAATGCCCGCTCCTAATAAGATCTCGCCCGCGCGGCTCTCGGCGCTATAGCCGTCCAATTCCATAAACTGGGTTTCCAGATCTGCAACCTTCATGCCGTCTTCTTCAGACATCTCTGGCAGGGAATAAATACGCTCGCGCTCCTGCTTTAGCTCCCATAGTTCAGTGTGACCCATGATCACTGTGTCGATCACGGAGTATTTTTCAAAGGCGAACTGATCTTGGTGCAACTTTCCGACCCGCACATTGGGATCGATAGACACATTGCCGGAACTGGGTTTTAGACTGCCATCCATAATTTTCATGAAGGTGGTTTTGCCGCTGCCGTTTGCGCCGATAAGGCCGTAGCGATTACCTCCCCCAAATTTGACAGAGATGTTTTCAAAAAGCGGCTTGGCACCAAACTGCATGGTGATATTTGCGGCGGAAATCAATGTTGTATACCCAATGAGTGATAAAATGGAAATAGCGAAATGTGGACTACTTGCGGGGCGCGTATTATACGGGTTTATTGCCCTCAGGTCGATGGCTGGCGGGGATTTGGGGAATTATACCTATTTGAGGATCCTGCCCGCCGCCGCACCTAATTAATGCGTTGCCGATGTATTGTTGCTGGGTAAAACGATAGTCTTTCTGCGTGAGTGGATGTAACGGTTGCCTGTTCAGGATGAAATACTTGATTCGACTTAGGCTCGGTGCCGCTGCTCAGGGATAACTAGAGCATATAGCGTAGTGACTTCTTAATATGTTCATCCCAATGTTACCAAGGAGAATATTACTTTTTGTTGCTATTGGCATTCATTTGGTCGGTGTGGTGACGATGATTGCCGGTGATGGTTAGTGACATTAGGTCTTTAAAAGACCGCAGCCAACTGTGGTTTGATCACTGCGAGCATGTATCTGTAATCCAAATTACTTGGGGGCTAATGTTGTATTCGGCCTATATATTATTGGTCAAACATTAGTTTGCCTGAATGATTTGTGGCTATATGACGCTCTACTTTTTGGCGCGTATAAAAGCTAAGACTAAGGTGATGTTGCTTCATTTTAATTGGCAAGTGTATACCGGGTAATCTAGCTTGGTGATGCGATGAGCGTTTATTAATGGTTGCGCTTTGATTGATCGAATTAGTAAAAACAACGCAGATTTAAATCTGAAGTGCACTATTTGATTAGTTGTAAGAGGAGGCTAGCTGCAGTTTGTCGCCCGGTTTTTCTTTGGCGGGAGATGAGGCGATAATGGCAATTTGTTAGTAAAAACCATTAAGCCGTCTGGTTAAGCTGCTTTCTCTAATTCGTTTATTCGTATAAACCTTAAGGGTCACACGGTCGGATGGCTTGGGTATAATAGTGCGATTTTCTATCGCAACTATAATGAGCTGTTTCCCATGACCGAGCATACTGAAAAGAAATTGTCGCCCCTTTGTCGCACAATGGAGCAGGACGGAAAGATAATCCGAGTTGAAATCTATCAAGATCTTGCCGGTGGGTGGTTGCTCGAAGTTTTTGATGCGTTTAATAACTCTACGGCTTGGGAAGACGCTTTTGAGTCGGATCAAGACGCTTTGTTTGAAATAGAAGCGACCCTGCGCGAAGAGGGTATAGACTGTTTAATTGGCCCCGTTGATGGTGGTTTAACGTGAAAGTCGTGCCTAACAATAGCAATAGTCCAGTCGCTTTAGTAACCGGCGCTGCACAGCGTTTGGGCGCGGAGATTTGCCGCAGTCTGCATGCCCGCGGTTACCGTATTATTATTCACTACCGCTATTCTGTAGAGCCAGCCGAAGGCTTGCGCGATGAGCTGAACGCGCAGCGTCCAGACTCGGCAGTCATTTTTTCGGCTAATATGAATTCTTTGCCAGAAGTGCGGGCCTTGGCTGATGCTGTCCTCTTGCAGTGGCAGCGTGTGGATGTGCTCGTTAATAACGCGTCGGGTTTTTATCCTACAGCTATTGAAAGCGCGACCGAGAGTGACTGGGACGAGCTGTTCAGCAGTAATCTTAAGGGCCCGTTTTTTCTTTCGCAGGCCTTGGCGCCGGCGTTGAGAAAGACCAGCGGTTGTATTGTTAATCTGATCGATATTTATGCCCAAAAGCCGCTGCGTGGCTTTCCTGTTTATTCTATGGCGAAGGCCGGTATGTCGATGATGACACAGTCCTTGGCGCTCGAGTTGGCGCCTGAGGTGCGCGTTAATGGGGTGTCGCCGGGTGCTATTTTGTGGCCGGAGCAAGAGACCGAGTACAGCAAGCAAGAGCGACAGAATATTAATCACCGAGTGCCCTTGCAGCGTCAGGGTGAAGCGGGTGATATTGCCCAGACAGTAGCTTTTTTAGTTGCTGATGCACCTTATATTAGCGGCCAGATTATTGCCGTCGACGGTGGTCGTTCGGTCGCTACGTAAGTGATTTTGGGAGTGTATTTTACGAGCTAATATTATTTAAAAAAGCGAATGTTAGCTATAGTGAAAATAGTTAGTCTTTACTTCCACATAGTTAGTATCAGGCTTTCTAACTTGCTGCATAAATCCCAGCTTGCTTGTCGAGATTTATGCAGCGTGGCGCTTAACGGTTTAGGCGGTGTTCGATGAGATCATCGACTACACCGGGGTCGGCTAAGGTCGAGGTGTCTCCCAGCGTCTCTAACTCATTGGCTGCGATTTTGCGTAAAATACGCCGCATAATTTTGCCCGAGCGCGTCTTAGGCAATCCGGGCGACCACTGAATTAAGTCTGGTTTGGCGATGGGGCCAATTTCTTGCACGCAGAGTGTGATCAGCTCGCGGATGAGTTGCTCGCTTCCGCTGACGTCGTGCATCAGGGTGACGTAGGCATAAATGCCCTGACCTTTTAGGTCGTGGGGGTAGCCAACAACGGCGGCTTCGGCGACGGCTTCATGCTGCACCAGCGCGCTTTCTATTTCTGCGGTACCCATGCGGTGGCCGGATATATTGAGCACATCGTCTACACGACCAGTAATCCAGTAGTCACCATCGGCATCGCGACGGGCGCCATCACCGGTAAAATAATAGCCTGGGTGGCTGCTGAAATAGGTTTCTATAAGCCGTGGGTGGTCGCCGTATATGCTGCGGATCTGGCCTGGCCATGAGCGCTTAATCACCAGTAGACCTTCACCGGCGCCGGCTATTTCATTGCCCTCGGTATCCAGTAAGGCAGGCTCAACGCCAAAGAACGGACGGGTTGCCGAGCCGGGTTTCATGGCGATAGCGCCAGGGAGTGGGGTGAGCATATGCGCGCCAGTTTCGGTTTGCCACCAGGTGTCGACGATGGGGCAGCGCTTCTCGCCTACTACGCGGTGGTACCATTCCCAGGCCTCTGGGTTGATGGGTTCGCCAACCGTGCCGAGTAAGCGTAAGCTGCTGCGATCGGTTTTGCTAACGTAGTCGTCGCCGGCGCCCATTAGTGCGCGCAATGCGGTTGGGGCGGTGTAGAAAATATTCACCTTGTGTTTATCAATGACTTCCCAGCAGCGCGACGCGTCGGGGTAGGTTGGTACACCCTCAAATAATAGCGTTGTAGCACCATTGGCTAGCGGACCATAAACAATATAACTGTGACCAGTAATCCAGCCGACATCGGCGGTACACCAGAAAACTTCACCATCTTTATAGTCAAAGACATATTTGTGGCTCATTGCTGATTGCAGCAGGTAGCCAGCAGTGGTATGCAATACGCCTTTGGGTTTACCGGTGGAGCCAGACGTGTAGAGGATGAAAAGGGGCGCCTCGCTTTCGACGGCTATCGCAGGACAATGCGCCGAGGCGTTGGTGACAGCGTCGTGATACCAGATGTCGCGATCATCTTGCCAATTTATATCGCCGCCAGTACGTTTAACTACTAAGCAGGACTCTATGCTCGGACAGTCGCTAAGAGCCCGGTCTGCATTGGCTTTGAGGGGAATCTTTTTGCCGCTGCGTAAACCTTCGTCAGCCGTGATTAGCATTTTGCAATCGGCATTTTGGATGCGGTCTTTGAGTGCTTCTGGTGAGAAACCACCAAATACCACCGAGTGAACTGCACCAATACGGGCACAAGCTAGCATCGCATATGCCGCTTCGGGAATCATCGGCATATAAATACAGACGCGATCACCCTTGGTCACGCCTTGGGCGAGCATCACATTGGCCAATTTACAGACCGCAGTATGAAGCTCGCGGTAGGTGATATGAAGAGATTCGCCGGGGTTGTCGCCCTCCCAAATAATAGCGGTTTGCTCGCCACGGGTGTCAAGATGTCGATCTATGCAGTTGTAGGCGACGTTGAGTTTGCCGCCCTCAAACCAGCTGGCTTCGCCTTTTGAAAAGTCATAGCTGTTAACTGTGTGCCAGCGTTTATACCAGCTTAAAAAGATGTCGGCTTGCTCTGCCCAGAAATTATCGGCGTCATTGAGTGATTGATGGTACATCTCATCGTATTGCGTTTTATTGATGTGCGCACTTACCGCGAAACTGGGGGGTACGGGATGTACGTTCGGCTTGCTCATGGCATTATTCTCGTTGTTATGATTTTTTTATCTGCATTAATGCAGCCGCGACCAGAGGGGGCGGTAGTCTTTGGAGGCAGGATAGCGGCTTGGCGGTGAGGATTGAACCCCAAGTTAGATAAATTTAAGTTGACCTAAACGAATAGTGTAAGCAGGGACAAGGCTGCAAGCAATGATGGTTTCATATTGGGGCGGGGGGGAATGGCAGAGGTGAGCGCCTCTGCCATAGAATCAGGCGACCTGAACAGGAATAGCGTTACTGGCATGGCTGACGGTATTGTCAGCATTCATATAAATAAGACGCGGCTTAAAGTTGATTAGCTCGGCTTCAGAATATGTTGCGTAAGAGCAGATAATTATGACGTCATCTACGTTGGCCTTGTGCGCGGCAGCACCGTTTATAGAAATGATGCCACTATTTTCTTCGCCACGAATTGCATAGGTGGTGAAGCGTTCGCCATTGGTGACGTTGTAAATTTGAATTTGCTCAAATTCACGGATACTCGACATATCGAGTAACTTTCCGTCAATGGCGCAAGAACCTTCGTAATCAAGCACTGCATGAGTTACTCGGGCTTTGTGAAGTTTAGCTTTCAGCATAACTGACTGCATAACGCTGTTCCTTTCTCGCGGTCTCTGTTGGCTTAATTAGCAGCCAGCATTCCCCAGTCGGCGCTGGGGTTAACATTCAGGGTGACGTTGTCGATCAAGCGCGTGCTGCCAAGCTTGGCAGCAGCGAGTATGACCACTTCTTCGGTATCCGGAGTTACCGAGCACAGTGTACGAGCATCGCAAATAGTAAAATAGTCAGATTCCAAACCAGCCTTCATAATGCTGATTTTAGCGTGCTGCTCTAATTCGCTATAGCTGTCGTAACCGCAGGCGATAGCCTCGCGAGTTTCCTGTAATACTTTGTGCAAAATCGGTGCAATTCTACGCTGTTCGACAGTGAGATAGCCATTGCGAGAGCTCAGCGCTAAGCCGTCTTCAGCACGGGCAGTCGCAACGCCAACAATGTTTATCGGCATACACAGATCGCGCACCATTTTACGGATAACGCTAAGTTGCTGAAAATCCTTCTCACCAAATACCGCGGTATCTGGTTGTACGATATTGAAAAGCTTCGCGACCACTGTTGCTACGCCGGTAAAATGTCCCGGTCGATTTGCGCCACAGTGGTTATCGGACAGCTTAGGCACAACGATTTTACTGTGGCTGTCCATGCCTTCTGGGTAAATTTCATTTACCTGCGGAAGGAACAAACATTGCGCTCCGGCGGCAAACAGCTTTTCTTTGTCTGCGGCTAAAGTGCGCGGGTAGCTGCTGAGGTCTTCGTTGGCGCCAAATTGCAGCGGGTTAACAAAGATGCTCACAACTACGATGTCTGCGTGCTGGCTGGCACGTTGAACTAGGCGCAGATGCCCTTCGTGTAGATTGCCCATAGTCGGTACAAAGGCGACGGTTTTGCCGGCGCGTTTACCCGTATTGAGCGCTGCCCTTAGTGATGCGGCTGTGCTGTAAGTTTTCATACCACTAACTTCCCAATCTCATGCTTCGCATAGCGAAGGTAGTTTGCTGTGAAGTCAGTCCGCTCACATTGCGGGCTGGCAACCAAGACACTGGCAATACTGCCTTAGAAATCTGAAAAGATTGTTCATAATCTGATCAGCTGGGCCAGTGGCGGGCAAGTATGCCCCAATCGCAATGGCCGTTCAATGCTTTGGTAACAAAAAATTCACGACTTTGTTACCTTCAAAAACGTTCCCCGAGGTAACAGTTCGAGATTATAAACCCTTAGTTAAAACTATGCTCGTCCGCGGGAAAGCTGCCATCGGCAACGGCGGTATTATAGCGTTTTAGAGCATCTTCTACACTATTGCTACCTTCCGCAAAGTTGCGTACGAAGCGTGCAGTCTTCTCGGTGATACCGAGTAGGTCATGTAACACCAGTACTTGGGCGTCGGTTTCGCCGCCGGCACCGATACCGATGACCGGGATTTTTAGCGAGGTGGTGATTTCAGCTGCAAGCTTGCGAGGTACGCATTCAAGCACCAGCATCGCTGCACCAGCAGCTTCTAGCGCCAAGGCATCGGCGAGAATTGCCTTGGCTTGACTGTCGTCGCGACCTTGCACTCGATAGCCGCCTAATACGTTGACAGATTGTGGTGTGAGTCCGAGGTGGCCGCAGACAGGAATGCCCGCCTGATTTAGCCGAGTGATGCTTTCTGTTAGCCAGCCGCCGCCCTCAACCTTGACCATATGTGCGCCCGCTCGCATCAATATGGCCGCGTTATCGGCACATTGCTGTGCGCTGTTGTAACTGCCAAAGGGCATGTCGCTGATGATCAGTGGTTGCTCACAACCCCGAGCAACACAGGCAGTGTGATAGGCCATGTCGTGGACAGTCACCGGCAGGGTAGAGTCTCGGCCCTGTAGTACCATACCCAATGAGTCGCCGACCAGAATGGCTTCTATGCCCGCTTTTTGGACAAGTCTGGCAAAGCTGGCGTCGTAGCAAGTGACCACGGCAAATTTTTCGTGCTGTTGCTTTTTTGTCAGCAGTTTGAGGATATTAACCTTACTCATAGAGTGCCTCGGCGGTGCTTAGAAAAATGTCGGGTTAAAGTAATGGCGGCCACTGCGTATTTGCAGTAGATATTGCAATAATTGCTCATATTGGCTGTCATTATTCGCAAAATCGATGTCGCTGGCGTTAATGATGAGTAGTGGAGAATCATTATACGATAGAAAGAATTCGCTATAGGCGGCGTTTATGCGCTCTAAATAGTCAGCGTTTATGCTCTGTTCAAATTTCACTCCACGATGCTGTATCCGCTCTTTAAGGATTTTTACCGGTGCCTGTAGGTATACAACTAAGTCTGGGGTGGGAACATCGACCTGAACCTGTTGGTAGACCTTGTTATACAGTTCTAGTTCGTTGGCATCTAGAGTGATTTGAGCGAATAAAGGGTCTTTTTGAAAAAGAAAATCAGCGATATGAGTTTGATTAAACATATCACTTTGGCGTAAGTCACTGAGCTGCTGTGCGCGCTGAAATAAGAAGAAGAGCTGGGCTGACAGCGCCGCATGACGTTGGTTGGCGTAAAAGCGCTCTAGAAAGGGATTATCTTCGGCCCTCTCAAGCAGCATTTGATAGTTAAGTGACTCAGCTAGGCGCCGGACTAAGGTGCTTTTACCCACGCCAATTGGCCCCTCTACTGCGATAAAGCAGGGCGGTTTTGCAGCGTTGATGATGGGTTCGTTACCTAGTGATCGCTTTATCATCTGACTCTAAAGTCCATAAATTGTCATTGTCGGAATAATTTAATTCGGTATTGTCTGGCAGCTTATCGTGAAGATAGTGGCGAAGTAATGCTATGGGTGCAATATCTGCGAGTGGGCGAAGTACAAAATCTCTATCAAACATACGTGGATGCGGAACGGTAAGCTCGGGTGTTTGGATATTTGCGTTACCGTAAAGCAGTAAATCGAGGTCTAGCGTGCGGGCTGCCCAGCGGACAGTGCGTTCGCGCTGATGTTGGACTTCGATGGCTTGCAGGGTATGTAGTAAGCTGGTTGCACTCAGTACTGTATCAATGGCGATGACGGCATTGACGTAATTTTCTTGCACTCCAGGGCCGACCGCTATCGAGCCGTAAAGGTGGGACTGCGCGATCAGTGTGCAATTAGGTGTCGCAGCAATTGTCTTTATGGCTTTTAAGACTTGCTGCTTGGGCAGGTCTAGATTGCTGCCCAAGGCAATATAACTGCGGTTCATCTCGGTTTGCGAGGGCTGCGGCGGCGTCTAGCTGTGCGTGTTTTGTCATCACTGGCTGGGATTTGAGTAAGCATGGCGCCGCGGGTATCGATATGAGCTTCTTGGAACGCTAGCCACCACTGCCCCAGTCCGGGCTCAATTTCGCCTGCTTGTTCACGTAGCAGGAGAAAGTCGAAACCTGCTCTAAAATAGCGGTGTTCCAGCAGCTGCTCGGCGCGCTTGCCGGTTCGACGAGTCAGGCGGCTCTGTAGTTCCCATATATCACGCATAGGTAAAGAAAAGCGCTTGGGGATGGCGACGGTAAGCTGCTGTTTGCGCAGCACGCGTTCGGCAGCTTGGTGAAGTGCGGGAATTTCAGGCACGCCACTATCAAGAATTTCTTTGTGAATACGTTTTACCACTGGCCACAATATTACGGCATAGATAAAAGCGGGCGTAACGGGCTTGTTTTCGGCGATTCTGGCGTCGGTATTAATGAGACCCTGTTGGATAATGGTCTCGGCCGAAGGTTCGTTTCGATTGAGCATTTTTTGCGTGCTTGGAAATAATGGACCGAACAAGCCGTAACGCTGCATTAGCGCGTAGGTCTGCAGTCCCTGGCCGGACATAAGCAGTTTGATAACTTCATCAAACATGCGTGCGGCGGATATATCTGTCAGCAGTGGGGCTAAACGCTTTAGTGGTTCTTCGGTATGCTGCTCTATATCGAAGTTGAGTTTGGCTGCAAAGCGGACAACACGCAGCATACGAACAGGATCTTCGCGATAGCGAGTTTCGGGGTCACCTATAATTCGTATCAGTCTTTGCTCTAGGTCGCGCATACCGCCGACATAATCGTAAACACAAAAATCGCGGCTGGAATAATAAAGTGCGTTGATAGTGAGGTCGCGGCGAGCGGCGTCCTCATTAACTGAGCCGTAGACATTGTCTCGGGTAAGCATGCCTGATTCGGTGCGAGCGGAGTGCTTATTGCGTTGGCTATTGTTACTGACATTGGTGCTGGGCGCATCGTGACCACCCCTAAAGGTGGTGACTTCGATAATTTCGCTGCCAAAGCGGACGTGGACAATACGGAACCGGCGGCCAATGATGCGGCTATTGCGAAACGCGCCACGAACTTGCTCGGGTGTTGCGTTAGTGGCTATGTCGAAATCTTTGGGTTGGCCACCTAATAGCAAATCGCGCACACCACCGCCAACTAGGTAGGCGTCGAAGCCTTCCTCATTGAGTCGCCGTATCACTTTTATGGCGGCGTCGTTGATATGCTTGCGGGAGACGCAATGCTCGTCTCGCGGAATGATTGTCACGGAGCGTGGCGCGTGTTGGGTGGGTTTGGAAAACTTGTTTGAGAGTTTTTTCCAGAGCCCGGTAACGGAGCTAGATGTCATGGAGTTTTATGGGTAGCCGATGAGTAGTTTAAAGGCGACATTCTAGCACAGCCTTATTTGGAGTGTTGTTAAAGGAGTGATGGAATTTCAGTGTATAACTGGGTTCGAATAGATACTTGGGGAATAATTTAGGGGTTTTAAAATAAAGAAAGGGAAAACAATGTTTTCCCCACCCAGGTCTCTTTGCTGTTTTATTATTGTTATTTTTATCTGATTTATTATTATTATTTTATTTTTTATTATTCTTCGCATCAAATCGATTGCATATGCCGTGCCAGTTTTTGTTTTTTGTTTTTTATCAATGACTTGCTGATATCTTGGGTTTTGTTGTGACTCTGAAAACAAGCAAGTTGTTACCGTAGTAAACGTACTTTGTTACGCTTGCCGAACTCAGGTAACGCTCAGATATACCTTATGTTCCCGAGCGCGAGCTTACTTTTTTACGTGGAATGCCCAAGCGTTGGCGGCGTTCCCATAGGCACTTTCTACTTACGCCAAGTTTCTGTGCGAGTTCTGTTTCGCTCATAGAGTCTTGGTGTTCAAGAACAAAGCGTTGGAAATAATCTTCCAAAGACAGATCTTCGCTGGGATCTGCATGAATGGGTTTGCGACGTTCTGGCGGGTTGGTGGTGCTTGCCGGCCGAGGTGGTTGATCGTTGCGGCGGCCGCGAATCTGACTGATATCAACAAGCTCTAGATCAATATCGAGTAGCTCATTGTCAATTTCTTTGCGGTCGCACAATATTACTGCCCGCTCAATGGCATTTTCCAGTTCGCGGATATTGCCGGGCCAAATGTAGGTAGTAATGGCCTGAATGGCTTTTGGACTGAAATGCATTAGCGGTTTTTTCATCTTCTCGCAGCGGTTTTTAAGCAGCGCCTCGGCGAGCTCAAGAATATCTTTGCCGCGCTCGCGCAAGGGTGGCAATTCCAATTTCATAACATTGATACGGTAGTATAAATCTTCTCGGAAGCGTCCCGAGTGAGCCATGTCCTTTAAGTCGCGGTGGGTCGCGCAGATCAGTCTAACGTTAACCTTGATAGATTCTACAGATCCTATGCGGCGGATCTCGTTTTCTTGAATAAAGCGCAATAGGCGGGCTTGAGCTTCCAGCGGTAGCTCGCCAATCTCGTCGAGAAATAATGTGCCGCCGTCCGCTGCTTCTATCAGGCCTGTGCGGTTGGCGTTGGCACCAGTAAACGCGCCTTTTTCATAGCCAAACAGCTCTGACTCTATCAGCGTTTCTGGAATCGCTGCGCAGTTGACGCAAATAACAGGTTTGCCGCTGCGGGTGCTTTGATTATGAATGGCTCGCGCGACTAACTCTTTACCCGTGCCGGTTTCACCGTGGATCAGAATAGTAGCGTTGGTAGGTGCTGCTCTTCGTATATGATCATAAAGTTGCTGCATCGCCTTGCAGCTCCCAATCATGCCGTTGAAATCGGCTATTTGCTTGCGTTGATTGCTACTTGGTTCAGGCGTATTGGGCTGGCGCTCTGCGAGTGTGGTGCTGATAATACGCTCAACTGTCTCGATCATTTCGTCATGATCGAAGGGTTTGGCTATATAGTCGATAGCGCCCTTCTTCATTGAATCGACCGCAGATTTCAAACTCGCGTAACTGGTCATAATTAGGACGGGTGCATCAGTTTTACTGATGAGGTCGGTGCCCGCCGCCCCCGGAAGACGTAAGTCACTGATAATTAATGAATAGTCGTTGACGTTATAACTGCTTAGCGCTTTTTGTACTGAATCGGCTTCATCAACCTGATAGTTATGTCGTTCGAGCAGACGCCGCAGTGCCAGACGGATGATATCTTCGTCTTCGACTATGAGGATTTTGGGCATAATTCTCTCCGTGGTTTCTTGCGGCCACTACCGAACAAGTGCGTAGCCAAACAACATAACGCGATCAGCCAAATAATTCTAGTTTGGCTCGGGCTGGCTTAAAGCTAGGTGGATGTGAATGCGAGTGCCATGGGTGCTGAATTCAGGCACAGGGCTTTGAATACTAATATCGCCACCTAGATCAGTAATAATATTATACGCCAAAGCAAGCCCCAAGCCGGTGCCTTTACCTGGATCTTTAGTAGTGAAAAAAGGCTCAAATATTCTGTTCTGAAGCTTTTGATCGATGCCGGCGCCATGATCCGTCACCGTAATATAGGCTTCAGTATTATCTTCTTGGGCTTCTATGGTGATCATCGCATTATCGCTGCTGGCATCCCTGGCATTCGATAGCAGGTTGATAAAGACCTGCATTAACCTTTGGCTGTCGCCACTCACGATAATGTCTGTGGGGCAGTTGTTATTGTAGTGAATTTGTTGAGCCTCGTTGTCGAGGCTGAGTAACTGAACTGCCTCGGATACACAACTTCTTATGTTGACTGCCTCCGTCGCCTGGGCGCGGTCTTGTCGACCGGTGTGGGCAAAGTTCACTAAGCTACCAACAATACTGCTAATGCGCTGCGTCTGCTTCACGATTTGTGACGCGGTTTCAAGGGTGTCTGGGTTTTCTGTCTCATAGCGCAGGTTTTGAGCAAGGCAGGCGATACCTGTGACGGGGTTGCCAATTTCGTGGGCAACCCCGGCGGCGAGTCGACCAATAGACGCCAGACGTTCCTGGTGAGTGAGTTCATGCTCCAGCAGCTGAGTGTCGGTAATATCTTCAACAACGATAATCAGCCCGTCTCTTCCCCACATCTGTGATTCAGTTCGGTGCAGGTTGAGCCAACGTAAACCTTGCTGGGTTTCAAGGCAAAATTTACTGCGGTGGAGGTCGCTGCTCTCTAAAAAATTAATTAGACAGTGTGCCCATGGCTCTGGTAAACCATTAAGGCTTGAACCGGTCACAGCGCTAGATTGGATATCGGTAATATCAGCTATCGACATATTCCACAGCAATATTTCTTGGTCGCCACCCAGTGCGCATACGCCAATGGGGAGATCTTCTAGCGTTTGGCGATGGTAGCGACGCAGGCTGTCGAGGTCGGCCGCCAGACCGGTGAGATTTGTTTGATATCGCTCTAAGCGTTCCTCTATATAATTGATGTCTTCGCTGCCACCTAAAATACTGTTGGTGTAGGGCAGCACGCCATCAATGACGCGTCGAGCGCTGGATGGACCAAGTAGCGACGATAAGTTGATTTCTATTCTGTCGCGGATACGGCGTAGAGCATAGGGCCGAGTTTCTTGCTCGTTAAGATCGAGCTCGTCTAGTGCTCGCCTAAATTCTTGCTCGGCGGCGTAATCTCCTAAGGACTCTTGAAGGCGCTGTTTTATTTCTATTGCCGTTTGTAAGTTCAGGGCGTGGCGACTGGGGCGGTTGAGGTCGTCCAGGGTGCAGGCTTCCGCAGCACTGCGCTCTTCTGCTGAAGTTTCGCTAAACATGGAAACAAGAATGAAAAGTACGCTATTGATGCCGATCGATAAACTGGCGATCACAATCCAAAACTCATCCTCATCCACCTTATTGATATACAGGCTTTCTAGGTAGGCTGGGTGATAATCGCTGAACATTGGGATTAGTAGGCCTATCCCCCATACGAGAAACCCTGCGGTGAGACCGCTTATAAAGCCGTTGCGATTTGCACCTGGCCAATACAGTACCGCGAGAACGCCGGGTAAAAATTGTAGGCAGCCGGTCGCAGACACAATGGTGAGATTGGTAAGGGTTTGCGTATCGCCAATCAGGTCATAAAATATGTAGCCGATCAAAATAATGGCGCAGATAAGCAGCTGGCGCGCTGTTAATAGCCAGCGATAGATATTTAGAGTGCGGTCTTTGGGACGAAATAGCGGTAAAACCAGATGGTTCAGGCTCATGGATGCCAGGGCGAGGGTGGTGACAATAATGGCGCCGACGGCTGCCGATAAGCCGCCCAGATAGATCAGTATAGTTAGCCAAAGATTGTCGACGTTTAACGATAGGCCGAGTGGAAAATAATCCGTTGTTATGGTGAGCCCAGAGGCCTTGCCTGCCCAAAGTATGGGCAGCACGGGCAGGCTCATAACCAGCAAAAATAATGGTAGTCCCCAGCTGGCGGCAACTAAATTTGTGCGGCTGGGGTTCTCGGCAAATAGCATATGAAATACATGTGGCATACAAACAGACCCAGCGAAGAACATGATTAACATGAGTCTGTTGGTATCGCTGGATTGCGGTGTGCTCAGATCTTTTAATATGTCTGGGTGGACGAGTAGCCATTGCTGCAAGCCGGCGAAACCTCCAAATACCGAATATATGGCGACAAGGCCTACTAAGACGAGGGCGAGCATTTTAATAATGGATTCAAATGCCAGGGCGACAACTAGGCCTCGGTGGCTGTCTTTGGATGGCAGGTTCCGCGATCCGAGCAGGATCGTAAAAACTGTAATCGCAACACAAAAAAGCAAAGCAATTAAGTTTATGAAGCTTGCGTTATCGCCGCCCAAGACTTCGCCGGCGCTCAGAATTAGGGCGGATTCAGAGACTGTTTTTATTTGAATGGCGAGTAGTGGCCAAACCGAAAGTGCTAAAAATAAGGTGGCTAGTGAGCCCACCCAAGAACTGCGAAAACGGAAGCTCAATAAGTCGGCTAATGAGTTTAGCCGGTAGCTTCTGCATATCTGGTGTAATGGCGCCAGCAGTATTGGCAATAGTATTAGTGCGGCTGAGATACCGACGTAGTAGTTGAGGAAGCTATAACCGTAGCGTTCCGCGAAGCCAACGGCGCCATAAACAGCGAAGCCGCTAGCGTAAACTCCTAGCGACAAAACGTAGATGCTGGGGTGATTGACTAGGCGCGACGGCAATAATTGACGCTCGGCGGCGTAGGCAATGGCAAACAGCAAAAACAAGTAGCTTATGCCGACGAAGAGGAGTGTGTTAAGGCTAAGGGTCATTACGGGGCTGTTTATAGTGACTTATGAAAATAAAGATAATGATCACTAGCCAAACTACATGATGGCGATACCAGAGGGGACTGGCGTCGTTTAGCCAGCGACTTAAGGTCGGAGTATAAATAAAGCCAAAAGTTGCTAGGAGCAGCAGTGACGAGCGAATTTGCATGGTGGCCGCGAGGTGTGCAATGTCGAGGTGATGTTACTGGAGCAGCTGCAAAACTGCAAAATATTACAAGCTGAGCTTACACGTTCAGTGCGGTTTGCGTGGGGATGTGATCGATATGCCAATGCTGTACTGCCCATCGCAGTATGCCAGCAATATCAAGGCCCGGTGCTGGCGGGGTTTGCTTTAAATAGCTCAGGACCCGCCGGAGGTTCTCCTTGGCAAGTCGGTCGTCGATGGCGGGTGCAAAGTTTTGTTTGCTCAGTTTATGGCCGTCGTCTCCAACAACAAGCGGTAAATGCAGATAGCGAATAGGCGCTAGCGATAGGGCGTGCTGGAGGTGGATTTGCCATGCGGTAGCATCTATTAGATCTACACCGCGCACGATGTCGGTAATATTTTGGCGCGCGTCATCCGTTACTACGGCGAGCTGATAGGCGTAGAGACCATCACGTCGCTTCAGTACGGGGTCGCCTATTTGATGGCTAAGGTAGCGTTGGCTACCTTGGACTCGGTCTAAAAACACTGCATCTGTTTGCTGAATCTTTAGGCGAATGGCGGCGTCGCCGTTAACAAAAGGCGCAATGCAGCTATTTGGGTGTAGGCCGGCACTTTTGGCCAGCTGAGCGCGAGAGCAGCTGCAATAGTAAGCATGCTGTCGGTTTAATAATGTAGTGAGTGCGGTTTCGTAACTTTTACTGTATTGGCTTTGCCAAAAGATATTGCCGTCCCAGTGCAAGCCATGGGCGAGTAGGCTGTCGATAATAAGTTTGGCGGCACCGGCTTGCTCGCGGGGCGTGTCTATATCTTCGATGCGTAATAACCATTGCCCACGGTTAGCGCGTGCGTCTACATAGCTGGCTACAGCGGTAAGCAGGGAGCCTAGATGTAATGGTCCGCTGGGAGAGGGGGCAAACCGGCCGATATAGCCGGTATGAGGATCTGGCATAGCAAACCTATTGGCATGGGCCTAAGATCAGCCCACATAAACTAACCGCGTTCCTGGCGCTCTTTGATTTCGTCTAGCGTTTTACAGTCGATACACAAAGTGGCAGTTGGTCTAGCTTCAAGACGCTTAATGCCGATATCTACACCGCAGGTGTCACAGAAACCGTAGTCATTTTCGTCAATCAGGTTGAGGGTTGAATCAATCTTCTTAATCAACTTGCGCTCGCGATCACGGGTACGTAACTCAAGACTGAACTCCTCTTCCTGAGTCGCGCGGTCTGCGGGATCAGGGAAGTTAGCGGCTTCGTCCTTCATGTGACTTACAGTACGGTCAACTTCTTCCATTAACTCAGCTTTCCAGCTAAGCAAAATCTGGCGAAAGTGCTCCTTCTGTTTGTCGTTCATATATGCTTCGCCCTTTTTTTCTTTATAAGGAACGAAGGTCTTTAAATTGTCAGTTGTACTCTGCTGTGCAGGCATGGTTGGCCCCTTCTGTACAAGCCGTTAACCGCAAACTGCGGATATGCGCGACGACGCTGTGTCGTCAAATCGGCAAAACTACCAGATATGTCCGTCTTGTGCTACACGAAATTCACCTTAAATGTCTCGAGTAGCCAGTTGTGGCGATGTTAAGGCGTTGCAGATACAGCTACACTGCCATTTTTGGCTAACAGGTAGAGTGTAGTGATGAACTCTTTTGCGCGCCGGCTGGCAGATATAGAACCCTTTCGAGTGGTTGAAGTATTAACGCGAGCCAAGCAGCTTGCGGCGGCGGGACGCGATATTGTGCATATGGAAGCGGGCGAGCCAGACTTTAGCACGGTGGCGGCTGTTGTTAATGCCGCGAAGGCGTCATTAGATCGAGGCGAAACCTATTATACCCCCGCAGCGGGCATCCCTGAGTTGCGACAGGCTATCTCTCGATTTTATCGAACCGAGCACGGCCTAGATATTGCGCCTGAACGAATAATGATTACGCCGGGTGCATCGGGCGCCTTGCTATTGTTGGCGGGCTTACTAATTAATCCTGGCGAGGGTATGTTGATGACCGACCCGGGCTATCCCTGCAATCGTCATTTTTTACGTTTGGTTGAGGGCGAGGGTCAGTTGGTCCCTGTGGGGCCAGAGGATCGGTTTCAGCTTAATGCCGAGAAAGCGGAACAATATTGGCAGCCAAATACCAGGGGAATTATGGTGGCGTCGCCAGCAAATCCGACCGGTGAGATATTGTGTGCAGCGCAGTTGCGAGATCTTCACGCCTTGTGTGAACACAAACAGGGGTATTTGGTGGTGGATGAAATTTATCACGGCTTAAATTACGGCGTCGACGCGCCCAGTATTTTATCGATTACCGACAAGGCGTTTGTGATTAACAGTTTTTCAAAATATTTTGGTATGACGGGTTGGCGTCTAGGTTGGTTGGTTGCTCCAGAAGAGGCCGTGCCACATTTAGAAAAGCTCGCTCAGAATTTCTTTATATCCATGTCGACTATGGGGCAATACGCGGCGTTGGCCGCGTTTGAGCCGGACACTCGCGTAGAGTTGAATCGGCGTCGAGATGAATTTGCGGCGCGGCGTGATTACCTGTTGCCGGCGCTGCGGGACTTGGGGTTTGATATACCACACTGCCCAGATGGCGCGCTGTATCTATATGCCGGTATTCAGAGGTTTAAGACCAATAGTCAGCAGTTTTGTTTAAACCTGCTGGAAAATCATGGCATTGCCATTACGCCTGGCGAGGATTTTGGCCGCTATCAGGCGGATCAGCATGTTCGTTTTGCGTACACCACAGGGCTTGCGCGATTAGAGGAGGGGGTGGCTCGGCTACGTAGTGTTTTGGACTAGCGGGCTTGGGGTTCTTTAGGGTTAGTGCCTAGGCCGTGGGGCATAAAAAATCTGGGCACCGAATAACTCGGTATTACTGGATGTTTATTGTGATAGTCGAGGTTATAGCCTCGGCTATGCGTTTGGCAAGGACCTTCATTTTTGGACAAAATTAGGCCTCGAAATATCGCTTGATATTGGTCTTTAGCAAGTGCTGTCAAGGGAGGGAGCGATGTGGGCTGAATTTAGCTTGCCGATGTATATTTGGGTGGCGTTCAAGACAGCGGATCTTTTGATAGGGTCCGCTAAGACGTCTTGACGAAAATTCCTGAGTAATAGTTTAAGGTCGTGCCAGTCTGCAGTATCAGGTTTTGTTGGCAGCATAAAATCCCTTTTTCTGCTTGGACGGGATTGTCGTCAAGGTAGTGATTTGTGGTGCTACTATATTAATAATTTTAGAGTGTTTATATTAGCGCAAGCCCGTTAATACGGTGTTAGCGTGGGCTGAAGGGGTCGGTATTGAGAGGTAAAACGGCAGAAGAGGTGGCGCTCCATCATATTATAGAGCGCTTAGGTAAATTTAAGCCTCGGCAGCGATGGTGGCGACGCTGGGTGAAGCGCTCTGCTGTCGCAATCATTCTGCGAGAGCTGAATGACCAAATCGAAGTCTTAATGATAAAAAGAGCAGATCGAGAGGGCGATCCTTGGTCTGGCCACATGGCATTTCCCGGTGGCAGAATGGATCGAGGGGATATTACTGGCCTGCGTACGGCGATACGTGAGACCGAGGAAGAAACCGGTATTTATTTAGAAAAGGCCGGTCATTGTATTGGTCGTTTGTCGGATATTGTTAGTCGCCCTCATTCTGGCCGACAGCCCATGGTGGTCACACCCTATGCATTTAGACTGCATACGGCGGTGAGTATTGAGCCAAATCATGAGGTCGCTGAGGCAGTTTGGATTCCATTAAGCTTTTTAATGGATCCAGAAGAGCGCCAGACGATGGCGTGGGGTAATGGTAAGTTGACACTCACATTGCCATGCTACTTTTTCGGGAAGCGCCGTATATGGGGGATGTCACTGAAAATGCTCGACGAGTTACTTGGCCTCATTTGAGTCATTTTCGGATTTCTCGGTCGGGTCGATAGCTTCTTCTTCGGGCCGCTCGGCCTCCAAGCCCGAGCGCAAATTGGGCCGCACTGGACCAAACTGCGCTTCCTGGCTTTGCTCTGGTTCGGGCCGCAGGTTGCGCTGATCTTCCCACAGGAAAATTTTGGTTTCGTTGAGCAATTGTCGCCCTTGGCTTTGAGGTCTAGCGGCTTCCGCCAGGGCCTCGTCGGGCAGCAGTTTTCGCAGCCAAGCTTTAAAAACCGCCATAATAACCGGGGTTTTCTTGGCGTCGACATATTGCCAGCGTGAGCCGTCAAGAATATTGCCGGACACCCGGTCCTCTTTTACGGGCAACCAGTATACCCCGCAGCTCGATAAACTGAAGTCGTCTTGACGGCCAAAGCTGACATTAGCTTTAAAGGGGTTGAAGGCGTCCTCAGGTGGCGTGTCTATAAGGTGCAAGGCCATTATCCATTGGCTTCCTGGGAGGAAATCCTTGGCCTCTGGTCGACATAAATTGTCTTTATTGCCCCAAATTCGAATTTGTTCGCGGTACTCATTACCCTGAATGACTTCCTTGATGTTTAAATCAAAACTATTGCCTTTGCCGCGCCCTACTTCGCCGAAGACCACGAGGTCGGCCTCGGTATAAACCGTTTTAAATGGCCCCTGCCACAGACACTCGCAGGCGAGGGTGGTCGCACTAAAGCACAAGCAAATAATGATGAGCGCAATTTTCAATAGTTTTCCTTAACATGCTCGGTGGTGTCGGTCGGAGTAATTAATAGTTAATCATATACTGCTTAGGCAGGTATTTTAACGATCTCAATAAAAAAGGGTGCAGCCAGCGCTACACCCTTTTCGGGGATCTTGCTTGATATTTAGATATCGAGCACAAGGCCAATAAAGTAGCCATCAACGGTAACATTGGCTTCTTCGTTGTCGTCTTTTAGTTGAACATCAAAATTGCGGTAGCCGATTTCCAGACCAAGAATACCGAGTTCATATCCTACAGCAAGGGTCATATCGGTGATTTTGTTATCGCCAAATGCAATGACATTCCCAAGGCCAGAGGCGTAAAAGCCAGTTAGTGGCAATTCAAGTCGGGCGTTTACATAGGCCATGGGGACTGGCGCGTTTATCTCGATAGAGCCCTCGTCGCTGGCGTCTCGAATGCTGACTTCACCGTCGAACATGCGCACTGTTAAGCCAACATCAATATTTACCCAGTTATCTAAAATTTCGTAGTACAAAGTTGCATCTGTATGAGTCAGGTCGGTTGTTGAATTAACTGTATCGCCTTCTTCGTAATTTTTGCCATCGAAGCGGAAATCTTTTGAAAGTTTGCCGGTTTCGGTGATCTCTAAATCGCTGCGCTGAAGGCGGATATTCGGCAGTAGCGGTACAGGGTGCTCTAACGCGACGTAAAAACTTTTGCCCGTTTCATCGTCATAGTCGAGGTCGTCACTCATTGAGGCACTTTGCGAGCCTGCTTTAACATCGCCGTCCCAACTTTGCTTCCAGATATAGGCGCCGGCGGTGGCCCCGACAATATCAGCCTGAGTGGCAACAGACGCGCTTGCTGCAAGTATGGCCAAGACTAGTAGTCGTTGTTGCATATTAAGTTTCCTATATTGAAATTTTATTTGCGATAACAATAAGCGGTCTCTGTGACAGCGTAAATACTAATTGTTCAGTAATATTGCCATGTCTTTGGCAAAGTAGCTCAGGATGCCGTCGGCGCCAGCGCGTTTAAAGGCCATTAAAGATTCAGCCATCACCGCGTTCTTATCTAGCCAGCCGTTTTCAAATGCCGCGCAGTGCATGGCGTACTCTCCGCTCACTTGGTAGGCATACGTAGGCACGCCGAGCTCGTCTTTTACGCGACGCACAATATCAAGGTAAGGCATGCCGGGCTTGACCATAATCATATCGGCGCCTTCAGCAAGGTCCAGTGCGCATTCGTGAAGCGCTTCATTGCTATTGGCGGGATCCATCTGATAGGTGTACTTATTACCGCCGCCTAAATTTCTCGCTGAGCCAACGGCGTCGCGAAAGGGACCGTAATAAGCCGAGGCATATTTAGCTGCGTAACTAAGAATACAGGTATTGATATGACCGGCGCTTTCCAAGGTTTGGCGTATTGCTCCAATGCGGCCGTCCATCATATCTGAGGGCGCGACAATGTCGGCGCCAGCATCGGCTTGGGCCTTGGCTTGCAGACACAGTATTTCGCTAGTGCGATCATTTAATACATAACCCTTGTCGTCAATGATGCCGTCTTGGCCATGAGTGGTGTAAGGGTCTAGTGCCACATCAGTGATAACGCCAAGCTCGGGGGCGGCATCTTTAATCGCTTTGATTGCGTGCTGGGCGAGGCCATTGGGGTTGTAAGCTTCTTCGGCGAGCAGCGATTTTTTTTCTGAGCCAACTACGGGAAATAATGCGATGGCGGGCACGCCCAGCGACACAAGTAACTTGGCCTCTTTTTTTAGCAGGTCAATACTTAAACGCTCGATACCCGGCATAGAGCCGATGCTCTGGCGCTCGCTGCGGCCTTCGCAGACAAACAAGGGGTAGATAAGATCGTTGACGCTTAGTTGATTTTCACGCATCAAGCGTCGTGAAAAGTCTTGCGCCCGCATACGGCGCAGTCGGGTATTGGGGAAAGCGCCCCGTGTTAGCGATATTGTCATGGTGTTTTCTCAGCGCAAAGTCTTAAAAACGTGTTCCGCAACATCCAGTGTTTCTTCAATCACGGCGTCGCTATGAGCGGCAGACATAAAGCCTGCCTCGTAGGCTGCGGGGGCAAGATAGACGCCGCCCATTAGCATGCCGTGGAAAAAGCGATTAAAGCGATCAGTGTTGCAGGCCATGACTTGCTGGTAGTTGGTGATGTGTTTTTCTTCAGTAAAAAACACCCCGAACATGCTGCCAACGTGATTGCTGGTCATGGGGATCCCGGCCGCAGTTGCCCGCGCTACTATACCCTTTACCAGCATATCGGTGGCGCGGAAAACGGGGTCGTAAAAGCCGTCTTTTTCAATGTGTTTCATCATGCACAAGCCGGCAGCCATGGCAATAGGGTTACCCGAGAGCGTACCCGCTTGATAAACTGGGCCACTTGGCGCGACGAATTCCATAATGTCGCGTTTGCCGCCGAATGCAGCTACCGGCATGCCGCCGCCAATCACTTTGCCAAGACAGGTAATATCTGCGGTCACACCGTAATAGCCTTGAGCACCTTGGAGGCCGAGGCGGAAGCCGGTCATGACTTCGTCAATAATTAATACTGCACCGCTCTGGTCGCAGCACTCTCTTAAGCATTCAAGAAAGCCGGGTATTGGCGGTACACAATTCATATTGCCAGCGACGGGCTCGACAATAATACAGGCAACCTGTTCACCGTATTCAGCAAAGGCGGCGCGTGCGCCCTCAATGTCGTTGTAGTTCAGGGTAATGGTGTGCTCGGCTAACGCGGCGGGTACACCGGGCGAGCTTGGTACGCCCATGGTGAGAGCGCCTGAGCCTGCTTTAATAAGTAGTGAGTCTGAGTGACCGTGGTAGCAGCCTTCAAATTTAATGATTTTGTCGCGCTTGGTATAACCGCGGGCAAGGCGAATGGCGCTCATGGTGGCTTCTGTGCCGGAGTTGACCATGCGAATCATGTCCATGCCGGGCATGATGCTGCAGACCTTTTCGGCTAGTTGAGTTTCTATTTCTGTTGGCGCGCCAAAGCTGAGACCCTTCTGGAGCTGCGCAGTGACGGTGGCAATAACGTCTGGGTGGGCGTGCCCCAGCAACATTGGGCCCCAAGACAGAACATAATCAATGTAACGCTTGCCCTGCACGTCAAAGAGGTAGGGCCCAGATGCGTGGTCGATAAATATTGGGGTGCCACCGACGGCTTTAAAGGCGCGCACTGGGCTGTTGACCCCGCCGGGGATGCGGTGGCGGGCGGTTTCAAATAATTGCTCGGAGGTAGTCATAGAAAGTATCTTAATAGTCAAAAGGATAGGGAGTATTATTACGTGCTGGATGAATTATCGCTAGTGCGGGTGTCGCTTGGTATTTAAAAGGGTTTGAGTACAGCTAGTAACACAGTGGCAAATAAGGCGATGACGGGTACTTCGTTAAACCAGCGATAAAACACATGGCCACGTTGATTTTTGTCATCGGCAAATTTCTTGACTAAATGGCCGCAGTGTAAATGGTAGGCAATTAAGGCGATAACAAAAAGTACTTTGAGCTGTAACCAGCCCGCTTGGACATAGTAGCTGGGATTTTGTGCAATTAGTAAAATACCGAACACGATGGTTAGCACGGCAAATGGGCTTACAAAGCGATAAAGTTTGCGCTCCATGATTTTAAGGTGATTGCGTGTGGCTTGGTCTTCGGCCATTGCGTGGTAAACAAATAGCCTGGGTAGATAAAAAATACCGGCAAACCAGCAAATAATCGTGATGAGATGAAAGGCTTTTAGCCAGAGCATGATGATGTACCTAAATTGATGGTGCTTGGCGCTGTGACAAAAAAGATTCAATGCCTTGATTAAGATCAATACTGAAAAGTGCAGTTTGCCGTGTTTGGGTGAAATCACATTCCGGGACACTGGGTGTTGCCGGTGAATTAGCATACAATATCTATCAATCAATTGCGGCCCGCCGTATCAATTTTTTATTTAGCGCATTCTTATTAAATTCTGTCGCCTGCACACAGGCCCTTTATTACATGATTCCCAAGACTAAGCGTACTCAAACTGCTCGCAGACTCCGGCTTTGGTGGGTGCTGGGTAATCGCCACACGCGTCGCCAACTAGGCACAGTCGAAGATTGGAAAGTCCGAGGTGTTTTCTGGTTTGGGGCATTAACGGTTGGCTTGGTTATTCAGGGCTTTGCATGGCTGTCTGAAGAAAGCTTTTCGGTGACCGAGTATGTCTTCGATCGTTATCCATATGCTTTTCTATTGATTACTCCTTTTGGGCTGATGGCCATTGTATGGGTGATGAACTTTGGAGGTAAAGCCGCCCGAGGCAGTGGTATTCCGCAGGTCTTATTAGCGCATAAGCAGAGCTATCATTGGTTGCGCGTGCCTTTTTTGTCTTTGCGGGTGGCGGTGCTGAAAGTGCTGCTAACCTGTGCCGGCTTGCTATTTGGTGCCACAGTTGGGCGAGAGGGCCCCAGCGTGCATGTTGGTGCTGCGATCATGTATAAATTTGGCACGTGGGCCAAATTAAAGCAGCGCCAAGTGGAAAGTAGTTTAATTGTTGCGGGTGGCGCCGCCGGTGTGTCCGCGGCCTTTAATGCGCCGCTTGCCGGTATTGTGTTTGCAATTGAAGAATTGCAGCAATCGATGGAAGCGCGAACCACCGGGACATTTATTATGGCGATTATCCTCTCGGGGGTGGTCGTATTAGCATTCGCTGGACACTACAGTTACTTTGGCGTACCGGATGTGACCGCAATGCCGCTTGCAGATTACCCTTATATTATTGGTGTAAGCGTGGCTTGTGGCTTCCTAGGCGGCCTGTTTAGCTTTTTTTTGGTTCAGGGTAATCGAGCCGTTGCACCGCTGGTGTCGAAGAGACCCCTGCAAGTCGCTTTTATTATCGGGATCTTTTTAGCTGGTATGGCAATACTTTCTGATGGTTTAACCATGGGCAGCGGTTATGGGGAAGCAAGGGCATTACTGGCAGGTGAGTCTGAGGGCAGTTGGCTGACGGCTGGGGGTAAAATATTGGCGACCCTGCTAACCTATTTTAGTGGCATACCTGGTGGTATTTTCTCGCCTAGTTTGGCTGCAGGTGCCGAGTTGGGGTCGGCGATGGGGCCAGTGTTTCCTCAAGTGCCCGCGGTATCGTTAATTTTGGTGGGTATGGCGAGTTATTTTGCCGGCGTGGTTCAACGGCCGATAACGGCGTTTGTTATTGTGCTGGAGTTGACGGGCAATAATCACGATATACTCCCCGCGCTTATGGTGAGCGCGCTGGTCGGAGCGGCGGCATCAAAGTTGGTGATGGCTGAGCCTGTATACCATGTATTAGCCAGAGACTTAGTTCGCGGCTGGGATCACTTGCTGCGTGAAAAAGAAGAGTTAGCGTCGGTGGCTGCACTAGATGGCTCCGTCGGAGAGCAAAGAAATGAACAGCACTAAGGGAGGAATATTCGGGTGTTAAAAGTTGGAATAGTAGGTGGTACCGGTTATACCGGCGCAGAATTGCTACGGTTATTATCTACCCATGCCGAGGCGGAGGTGGCAATGATTACCTCGCGCGCTGAGGACGGTGTTGCGGTTGATGAGTTGTTTCCGAGTTTGCGCGGGGCGGTGGATTTACGTTTTACCGCGCCAGATGTGAAGGCGCTGGCAAGTTGTGACGTGGTATTTTTTGCTACCCCGCACAACGTTGCTATGAATATGGTGCCAGAGTTGTTGGCGGCGGGGACCCGGGTTATAGACTTGTCTGCGGATTTTAGAATTAGCGATGCCAAGCTATGGTCTAAGTGGTACAACGAAGAGCACGTTTGTCCTGATGTACTCGCCTCGGCAGTGTATGGCTTGCCCGAGCGCAATGCTGACAAGATTCGCGACGCGAAGCTGATAGCGTGTCCGGGGTGTTACCCAACGGCCATAGAGCTTGGTTTGATTCCGTTACTTGAACAAAAGCTGATCGACCCAAAACGCTTGATCGCCAGTGGCGCCTCGGGAGTTAGTGGTGCGGGCCGGCAGGCAAAGATTGATAACTTGTATGCCGAATTGTCTGAGAGTTTTAAGGCTTATGGTGTTGCGGGACATCGTCATCTGCCCGAGATTGAGCAGGAACTAGCTTTGGCGGCTGGTGGTCCGGTTAATCTGACGTTTACGCCACATTTATTGCCGCAGGTGCGGGGCATTCACGCGACGATGTATGCAGAGTTGCTGGATCCCGCGGTACCCTTAGATGAGCTGCAGTTTATGTTTGAAAAACGCTACGCCGATGCACCATTTGTCGACGTCATGCCCTTGGGAAGTTTGCCGC
>JBKEFB010000002.1:0-78577 GCA_046712405.1 Zhongshania sp.
TGGTCCCCAGCAGTGTGTGAAGTTGTTGAATAATTTTTTTGGTGAGATGACTGAGGTTATTCAGCACTTTAAAGGGACTGTTGATGAGTTTGTGGGCGACGGTATTCTGGTGATTTTTGGCGCCCCGTTAAGTGATAAAGATGATTGTGACCGCGCCTTGGCTTGCGCCGTGGCGATGCAGCTCGCGATAAAAGACGTTAACGCTCGTAATCGAGCTGACGATCTGCCAGAGATTTCTATGGGCATTGGGTTAAATACCGGCGATGTCGTGGCGGGGAATGTGGGCTCAGAGCTGCGTTCTAAGTACGGCGTGGTTGGACACAATGTTAATCTTACTGCCCGCATCGAGTCCTGCACGGTTGGCGGCCAGATATTGGCAGCACCGGCTACCTTGGCGGCAGCCGCAATTGAGATACTGTCTGGCGACAGTGTGCCGGTATCGCTCAAAGGCATGGGCAGCGCCTTGGAGTTGACGGAGATTTTAGGTGTTGGGATTCCCTATGATTTACTGCTGACGCCTAGCTTAGATGACTGGCAGTTGTGCCGCACTAAAATGCGCCTAGATCTCACATTAATGGCGGGTAAACAAACTGCGTCGAACCAATATTCGGTAGCGCTCGATGCCCGCGCCGGCGAGCGCTTGCGAATTACGAGTAGCGAAGCACTGCCGATGTTGGCGGATGTTAGTATTGACGGCTTTGACGTGGCTTGCTATGCAAAAATTACGGCGCGGAGTCCTGGTTTGGAGTGCCACTATATTTTGACCTTAACATCGACAAGTTCAGAGTTAGCGCGGGTGCTGCAAGGTGCATTTAGTCAATAAGTTATGGGTACTGTAATGCCAACAATATTGCTGGTCGAAGATAATGAGATGAATCGCGATATGCTGAGCCGGCGCTTAATGCGTAAAGGCTATGAGGTATTGCTGGCGGTGGATGGTCAACAGGGGATCGACATGTGCTTGCTGCAAGTTAAACCTGACTTGATGCTATTGGACATGAGTTTGCCGGTTAAGGATGGCTGGCAGGTTGCAAGGGAGATGAAGAGCCATGATGTGTTGCAGGCGATCCCTATTATCGCTTTAACTGCACACGCAATGGCCGATGATCGTCAGCGGGCGCTTTTAGCGGGTTGTGATGATTACGATACTAAGCCGGTCGATTTGCCGAGATTATTAGGGAAAATTGAACTTCTGCTTGGTACTGTTGAATGAGTTTTACCCGTCGCTTAACCTTTTCATTTGTCGCTATTTTGTTGCTGTCACTCGGCAGTGTATTGATTCAGGTGTGGGGGAATGACACTAGACGGCGCAATGTTTGGTTGCTACAACATGTTATTCGTACTCAATCTGAGTTGAATGATTTTAGCCAGCGCATGTATAACGCTCAACGCAAAATACTCGTGGTTGATGTCTTGGCAGATTCGGGGTCGCAAAGTGGGGTCACGGCGCAGGAGCGCAAGGAGCTGTTGGACGATATTGATGCTTTGGTGGCACTGGAGCAAGAGCTGAATGGTGATCTAAGAGAATTTTTGGAGTTGGGGCGCTACGAGCCGCTAGAGGCAGCGCTGTTGCTACAGCATTGGCGTGATTTTCTGCAATTAAATGATGGCCCGCGTGGCGAAGACTTACGGCGCGAGTACGAGGTCTTAAGTTCGCGTATTAGTGCTAACGAGTGGTATTTGCTAACGCGTTCAGATGAAATAAACGTGAGGCTTCGCGAAGTTGTTAGCATGACCAACAAGGTCGCATTAGGAGTGTTCTTACTAGCGCTAATTACTACATTTGTACTTGGGTACTACATGACCCGTTATACCCGACGGGCGATTCGCCAGTTGCAAAAGGGTACGTCTGAATGGAGCCGCGGTAATTTTGATTACAGCATTGCTGACATGGGCCACGATGAGTTTGGTCAGCTAGCGAACTCCTTTAATGATATGGCATCCAGTCTTCGCCAAGCGATGGGCCGGGTCCGTGAAGCCAGTCGACGGGCCGACGCGGCCAATCAGGCGAAGACCGGTTTTCTGGCGAATATGAGTCATGAGTTGCGTACTCCAATGAATGCCATTATTGGGTATTCCGAAATGCTATTGGAGGAAATTGCTGAAGAAGAGCAGCTTTTAGTAGACGATTTGCAGCCAGATCTTGAGAAGATTCAATTAGCGGGCAAACATCTGCTGATCTTAATTAATGATGTTTTGGATATTTCTAAAATTGAATCCGGGCATATGGCAGTGTTTTGGGAGGACGTTGGTATAGAGACTGTCTTGGGTGACGTAGAAATTACCGTCGCGCCGTTAATGGCGAAAAATAGCAATACCTTACACTGCCACTTTGACTTGCAGAATGCCCGTATTCGCACGGATGTCACCCGGTTGCGACAGATTTTATTGAATTTGCTAAGTAATGCGGCCAAATTCACTCGGTCCGGGGACGTCTATCTTACGGTGTCTGAGCAGACCGAAGAGGGCGTGGATTATCTGCTTGCGGAGGTGAAAGACACCGGCATAGGTATGAGTGAAGATCAGCTGGGGCGTGTCTTCGACGCCTTTGTTCAGGCCGATCTGTCGACCACCAAGCAGTATGGTGGCTCTGGCTTGGGATTAACTATTTCACGCAAGTTTGCAGAGCTTTTGGGCGGTAGTATTACTGCGAGCAGTGAGCTGGGCGCGGGGTCTTTGTTTAGACTCAGGTTACCGCTGGGTGCCAATGACGGCAGTTTGGCGGTTTTGAAAAAAAATGCCAGCGGCGATATTTTAGTGATTGATGATGACTTGGCTGCCTTAGATTTAAGTCGCCGAGTCTTGAGCCGGGAAGGTTACCGGGTTCGCACAGCGTCGTCGGGGTCGGAAGGCCTGGCGATGGCTAGACAGCATCGGCCTGATTTGGTGGTGCTAGATGTGATGATGCCGGGTTTAGATGGCTGGCAAGTGTTGAACAGTTTACGCGGTGATGCGGTGCTGGGAAGTGTACCGGTGCTGATGTTGTCGATGTTGAATGAGCATGATCTGGGCTTGTTGCTGGGTGCCAGCGGCTATTTAGTTAAGCCGGTAGCGAGTGCTGAGCTAACGGCGGTAGTCAGAGATTTACTGCCGGCAACGGCGGTGGGCAACATGCTGCTCATCGAGGAGGGTAATACCCTGGCTCAGGTTATTGAGCGGCTTCCCGGTGCAGAGCATTGGAACACTTATCATAGTGATGATTTAAAGCGGGTCGCTGAGTTACTGACCGAACTGCCGTGGCAATTAATTGTCATGGGGCCTCATGCTGACAGTGGCCAGGTAGGTCGTTTGGTGGCGCATTTGCGCACTGAACATTGGCGCACGGTGCCAGTACTAATGGCTCAAACAGAGAAAGATATTCAGAATTTGCGGGGTCTGTTAGGTGCTTATCTCGGGCGCAGTGTCTGAGTATTGGTTGTCTTTACTGCAGTGTTAGTTGACGTAACTTTTCAATAGTCCGTTGCAGGGTAAGCGCTTCGTTTAAAAGTTGTTGTTGCTTGGCTTCGGCATTTTTTCTCAAGGCAATCTCTTGGTTTAAGGTCAGCTTTTGCTCTAGATAGAGTTTTACACTGAAGAACACTAGATCTAGCTTGGGCTGGCTTTGTGGCCAGCGCACCATCTGCTGGTAGAGGCGGTCCATAGTAGCGGATGCCAGGGTGATATCGAGGAGTGGGCTATCTGGGTGTAGGTAGGTCAGAATGAGTCCGGCCAAGGATTGCTGAATGACGTTGCGATCGCTACTGGTCTTGAGTACGGCTTTGAAATCAGTTTCAGCTGCTTCGAATTGCTGTAAGTGCAATAATTGCTGTGCATGCGAAACACTGATGATTTTGAGCTGAGGAGTTAAAGTTGGTTGTTCAATAGAAGTTGGAGGTTGCGGGGGTGCCGGGGATTGGCAGCCTGCGATTAGGCCGAGTAAGGGAATAACAAGACTCGCGGTGCATAGCAGGCGTGTAGTGTTCGCTAGCATCGTAAAATTTCCGCCTCAATATTGTGAGCCGAGCTTGTCGGTGGCCTACGGCACCTTGGCAAGCTCGGGTTCTCCGCTGCGTTCTACTCGTCTAGGAAGCTGCGCAGGTGATCTGAGCGTGTTGGATGGCGCAATTTGCGCAATGCCTTGGCTTCGATCTGACGAATACGCTCGCGGGTAACGTCAAATTGTTTGCCAACCTCTTCAAGCGTATGGTCGGTGTTCATATCGATACCAAACCGCATGCGCAATACTTTTGCTTCACGGGCGGTAAGACCGGCCAGTACGTCTTTGGTGGCTTCACGTAAACCTTCGCCAGTGGCAGACTCAATTGGTGAAGAGATGGTGCCATCTTCAATAAAATCGCCCAGATGTGAATCTTCATCATCGCCGATGGGTGTTTCCATCGAAATAGGCTCTTTAGCGATTTTAAGTACTTTGCGCACTTTATCTTCTGGCATTTCCATGCGCTCGCCAAGTTCTTCAGGGGTGGGTTCGCGACCCATTTCCTGAAGCATTTGCCGAGAGATACGATTGAGCTTATTAATCGTTTCAATCATGTGTACCGGAATACGAATAGTACGCGCTTGGTCAGCAATAGAGCGGGTAATAGCCTGACGTATCCACCAGGTTGCGTAGGTAGAGAACTTGTAGCCGCGACGGTATTCAAACTTGTCGACCGCTTTCATGAGACCGATATTGCCTTCCTGGATCAGATCGAGGAACTGTAGGCCACGGTTGGTGTATTTTTTCGCAATCGAGATAACCAGGCGAAGGTTGGCCTCTACCATTTCTTTTTTGGCGCGACGGGCGCGGGCTTCACCGATAGAAACGCGACGGTTGATTTCTTTGATGTCAGAAATCGTTAGGTCTTGGCGTTCTTCGATATAGGCGATCTTATTTTGGATACGACGAATGACATCGCTGAAATCGGCTAGTTTGGGGTGCTTTTTGAGTAGCTCATCGCCCCATTTTAGGTTCGCTTCATTACCTTGGAAGCTGCGGATAAATTCTTTGCGATCAATGCCGACTTTCTTAACGCAGATGCTCATCACTTCGCGCTCCATAGAGCGAATAGAGCTCAGGGTGGTGCGAACTTCTTCAATCAAGGGGTCATACATGCTTGGCGTGAGCTTGAAGAATTTGAATAGCTCACCCAATGCGTTTAATTCTTTAGCCGTTTGCTTGCTGTAGCGACCGTGTTCAGCAATAGACTTTTCAACTTTGTCAGATTGCTTCTGCAGGGCGGTAAAGCGGATGCGGGCTTCTTCTGGATCTGGGCCAGACACGGCATCGTCATCATCATCGTTGGCTTCGGCAGCGGCGGCGGCTTGGGCTTGTGGTGACGGAACATTGTCAGCAGGGTCTAAGTAGCCGCTCATGATATCGCCGAGACGGCGTTCTTCAGCAACAACTCGGTTGTATTGAACCAATACGCCAGCAACAACGCCTGGGTAGTAAGCCAGTGCGGCCATTACTTCGCGGATGCCTTCTTCGATCCGCTTCGCAATGACGATTTCGCCCTCACGGGTTAATAGCTCAACCGTACCCATTTCGCGCATATACATGCGCACAGGGTCGGTGGTGCGACCGGTTTCGGTTTCTACAGCGGCGAGGGCAGCCGCCGCTTCAGCCGCAGCGATGTCATCTGGAGAGTCGCTGCCGGCCATGATCAGGGTGTCTTCATCAGGTGCGTGTTCAAACACCTGAATACCCATGTCATTGATCATTTGGATGATTTCTTCGACCTGATCCGGATCTGATATATCTTCCGGTAAATGGTCGTTGACCTCAGAGTACGTTAGGTAACCCTGTTCCTTGCCCTTGGCAATGAGTTGCTTGAGGCGCGATTGATGCTTTGAGTCACTCATTCTTTCAAATTACTCGTTAGGTACAGGTTAAAAATTAGCCGCAAATTATACCCTATTCACCCACCATCCGACCAGTAAATTCCAGACTCGTTCAGTGTGTGATGTGGTAATTGGTGTTTGATCGACTTCATTGTGTGTTGTGATAAATGCCACAGGGCATACGGCGGTGTTAGATTTTGACTCTACAGGCGGTGTTTTTGTTTTAAAAGCTGCTGAATCGTCAGTAATTGCTGTTTATCTGCTTCGCTAAGTTCAGGGTAGTTGGCGCTTGGCAGTTTGTCGACTCCATTGCGGTTTCGTAACTCATCTACGTGGCCGCGCAGTGTTTGGGTCGACTTTTGCGCCTCTATGTGTGCCAAGGTGTCGAAAAATGCGATTTCCGCTTTTTCATCATTTAATTCGATGCCGAGCAGTTCAATGGTCTTGAGTGCCTCGGTCATCACCTCGTATTCGGGTTGGCCGTACCAGTGACCCAATAGCATGGCGGTGCTAGATTCTGGCCGTTTTCGCAGTAGTGCGATGGTGTTATTAAGCAGAGCTGCCGATGGCGATGCGTCTATGTTGCTAATGCTTGCTGGGCCGCTAGCCGCGCCGCGTGGATTGAATAACAGCATTGCCAGGGCGAAAAGAAGAGGGTCGCGTCGCGATCCCGGCACTTTTGCGGTTAGCTTGAGTGTTGTGCTGCGCCGTTGCTCAGGTGCCGCGGGCCTTATATTTTCTTGCTGGGCGATGGTTTGGCTTTCATTGAGCAGTTGGTCAACAGATTGACGGCTAAGCCCGGTGCGCTCTGCTAGTGAGTCCAGCATGAGTTGGCGAAATACACCCTCAGGCAAAAGCTGCAGCCTAGGTAGTGCTAGTTTGCTGAGGCGCGCTTTACCCTCCAAGGTGGTGGGGTCGGTTTGCTCATGTAATGATTCAAAAAAGTAGCATTCTAGCGGTGAGGCGCCAGCCAGTAGTTTCTGAAATCCGGTGGCGCCGTCGCGGTTTACCACGCTGTCTGGATCATCCCCCTCGGGTAGAAATAAGAATCGAATTCGCCGGCCGTCTTCCATGACTGGTAGGGCATTTTCCAGAGCTCGCTCTGCCGCTTTACGACCTGCAGCATCGCCGTCAAAACAAAATATGAGCTCGCTGGCGTAGCGGAATGCAGTGCGTAAATGCTCGGTATTGCTGGCGGTGCCGAGGGTGGCGATGCCGGTCATAATGCCATATTGTGCCAGCGCAACGACATCCATATAGCCTTCTACTACTAGCAGTTGCTCTAGGTGACGGTTGTTTTGGCGGGCTTGATAAAGGCCGTAAAGTTCTTTGCCCTTTTGAAATATATCGGTTTCCGGCGAGTTTAGATATTTTGGTTTGTCGTCACCTAATACTCTGCCGCCAAAGGCGATGACACGTCCGCGATTATCGCGGATGGGGAACATGATACGGTCGCGGAAGCGGTCATAGAGTTTGCCATCTTCTTTCTTAATTAGCATGCCAGCGTCGATTAGCTGTTGCTTGCGCTCGTCGGTATCACCAAAGGCTTTGAGTAAATTGTCCCAGCCGGGCGGTGCGAAGCCGATATTGAAGTCGCGAGCAATGCGCCCGCTCAAGCCGCGACGTTTAAGATAGTCGATGGCGCGCTGAGATTGCGAGTCGGAGCGAAGCTGCTTTTGGTAGTGGGCCGAAACTTGCTCCATGAGATCGTAAATAGTCTTGCGACGTTCTTGCTTCACTTGCTGCTGGGGACTGAGGTCTTCGCGTGGAACCTCTAGCCCGGCAATGTGGGCTAGATTGTCGACGGCGCTAGGAAAATCCTGGCGCTCGTAATCCATAATAAAACCCACCGCGTTGCCGCCGGCGCCGCAACCGAAGCAGTAGTAAAATTGCTTGTCGGGATTTACGCTGAAAGAGGGAGTTTTTTCTTCGTGGAATGGGCAGCAGGCGCTGTAGTTCTTACCGGTTTTCTTTAGCGATACGCGGCGATTGATAACATCGACAATATCGACTCGGGAGAGTAAATCGTCGATAAAATATTGAGGGATACGTCCTTTAGCGGCCACGTCAGAATTTCCGGAGCAGAAGTTGAATGAGCGTATCAGTTGATGTTGGCGGTATCAATTGCCAATGAGGTTTGCTTTAGGCAAGCAGTGCTTTAATTTTTTTGCTGACCGCGCCCATGTCTGCGCGACCTTGCACTTTCGGCTTAAGTAGGGCGACAACCTTGCCCATATCTTTCACCGTTTCCGCGCCGCTGGTGCTGATGGCTTCTTTAATGAGGCCGTCCAGTTCGTCGTCGGTTAAGGGGGTGGGCATATAAGATTGAATAACGCCCAATTCAAAGCGCTCTTGCTCGGCCAGATCTTCGCGGTCAGCATTTTCATACTGGCTAATCGAGTCACGACGTTGCTTACACATTTTGTCGAGCACGACTAAAACTCGCGCATCATCGATATCAATGCGCTCATCGACTTCAATGCGTTTTATCTCGGCGAGTATGAGTCTCACGGCATTCAATGTCGCTTTATCTTTGGCTCGCATCGCGGTTTTCATCGCGTCTGTGAGTGATTTTTTAAGCGTTTGATCTGCCATGGGCTCGCAGAGTTTCCTTTATAAAGGAGAGATGGAACTAAAGCGCTATGCGATACTAAAAACTCATAAAAAGAGTTCTTAGTAGAGGCGTTGCTGCTTTTTGTTATCGCGCGATACTTTCTTAGCGTGACGTTTTACCGCTGCGGCTGCTTGACGCTTACGAACAGAAGTTGGCTTTTCGTAGAATTCACGACGGCGAACTTCTGCTAATACGCCTGCTTTTTCGCAAGAACGCTTAAAACGGCGTAGGGCGATATCAAATGGTTCGTTTTCTTTGAGTTTGACTGAAGGCATTCGTTAAACCTGTCCTAATCAATGGAACAAAATTTGCTGTCTGCACTGCGAAATAAAAAGCAGCACTCCAAGGGCGCTGAATTCTATACTCTGTTGTGGCAAAAAGCAAAGCCATTAAGGGGATAACTGGTGTGAATCCGGTTGAGCCAGTATCATGCGCCCTTAATTAGCGTAGGAAGTCCGGACGTGCGTGTTTTAGGATTAGAAACCTCCTGTGATGAAACAGGCGTGGCAATATATGATTCCGAGCAAGGTTTGCTTGCTGAGGCCCTGTATAGTCAGATTGCGCTGCATGCGGAGTTTGGTGGTGTGGTGCCAGAGCTGGCGTCACGGGATCATGTGCGTAAGTTACTGCCCTTGATCCGCGAGGTTTTAGATAAAGCCGGAATGCGCGGTGACCAATTGGACGGCGTGGCATTTACTAACGGTCCCGGTCTCGCTGGTGCCTTGATGGTAGGTGCGTGTGCTGGGCGCGCCATGGCCTATGGTTGGGGTATCCCCGCGGTCGCAGTGCATCATATGGAGGGGCATTTGTTGGCCCCGATGCTAGAAGAAAATGCGCCGATGTTTCCTTTCATTGCGCTGCTCGTTTCTGGTGGGCACACCCAGCTAGTGCGTGTTGATGGCATTGGCCAATACCGTATTTTGGGTGAATCGCTGGATGACGCCGCCGGTGAGGCTTTCGATAAAGCAGCAAAAATGCTCGATTTGGGTTACCCGGGTGGCCCCCAGATCGCGAAGACAGCCGAGCGCGGAACTCCGGGCAGATATACCTTTCCACGTCCCATGGTGAATCGTCCTGGTCTAGATTTTAGTTTTAGTGGTTTAAAAACATTTACCTTAAATACCGTGACTGCCAGCCGCAAAGCCGGTACCTATGATGCCCAGAATCAAGCTGATATTGCAGCGGCGTTCCAGGAGGCGGTGGTGGATACCTTGGTTATTAAATGCACTCGGGCCCTGGTCCAAGAAAACCTAAACACTTTGGTAATGGCGGGTGGTGTGAGCGCCAATACTGTGTTGCGTGCGCGCTTGGCCCAGAAAATGGCTAAGATCGGTGGCGAAGTATTTTACCCAAGGCCAGAATTTTGCACAGATAATGGTGCGATGATCGCTTATGCTGGTCATTGTCGCTTGCAGGCCGGTCAGCACGAGGGTCTCAGTGTTTCAATACGGCCGCGCTGGCCGATGACCGAATTAAGCGCAGTCTGATTTACTCTTTGTTCGGCAACAGGCCATCTATGGATATTGTTTATATACGCGGTTTACAGGTAGATACCATTATTGGCATCTACGATTTCGAGCGCGCACATCGCCAAATCTTGGTGCTGGATTTGGAGTTGGGTACTGATATTCGACCTGCTGCGGCCAGTGATGACATTGCTCTTACCTTAAATTACAAGGCGATCACCGAGACGGTGGAAGACTTTGTGAAACGCAGTGAGTTTTACTTGGTAGAGACGCTGGCTCAGCGCTGCGCTGAATTGATAATGACGGACTTTGCCGTGCCTTGGATGCGGTTAAGTTTGAGCAAACCGGGTGCTATGCGCCAGGCCAAGGATGTTGGCATTATTATTGAGCGTGGTCGGCGTTAATGGCGGAAGTGTTCCTTAGTCTAGGCAGTAATACCCAGCGCTACCGTCATATGACTATTGCGCTTGATAGTCTTAATAAGCAGTTTGGCTCCTTAACTTTGTCTCGAGTTTACGAAAGCGAATCGGTGGGGTTTCCAGGGAGCTTGTTTTTGAATATGGCGGTGGGGTTTTTCACCGATATGCCGCTAAATGATTTGGCCGCGCAAATGTGGGCGATAGAGTTTAGTAATGGTCGGCAGGTCGGGGCGGCAAAGTTTAGCCCCCGTACATTAGATATTGATATTTTAAGTTACGACGATGCCTGTGGTTGTCATGCGGGCATAGAGCTGCCTCGCGCAGAAATTCTTTATAATGCCTTTGTGCTGTTGCCGCTGAGTGAAGTTGCACCAGACCATTGTCATCCTGTGGACGGTCGCAATTACCGCACTTTATGGCGTGGCTATCAGTCTGATCAAAAGCTGTGGCCAGTGCCGTTTCAATGGCAGGGGCGCGATATATCTGCGGGCTAGTTTTTTACTCGCCGCACCCTAGCTCTGCTAAATTTTTGATCTTCTCTGCTCGCAAAGCCCTTCCTAATTCTGGCCCGTTGAATCCTTGCTCAATAAATTCGGCCGGTTTAATCTCTCGCAAGGTCGCAGCCGCTAGCTGCAATTGGCCTAGGCGATCTTCCTCGGGTAGCAGTAACGTTGTCGCAGCTACAAAGGCCTCAAGATGCTGTGGGCGGCGGGCATAATCGAAGGCTTCAAGTAGCGCTAGCCATTCTTCGTTATTACGTAAGGACGATAATGGGATATTGGCGGAAAAACGCTCAGCCAGCCATGCGGCGCTATTGCTGGCGCGAAGTTCGCTACACAAAATTTTGCAATCATCGACATTTAGGGCGCTGCAGGCGATGGCAAAGCGAATATCGGCATCCAGATTCAAATCTGCGGCGCGTGCCACGCTGTCGAGTACTGCGGTGTTTAGGGCGGGCGGCCACAGCGGAAACAGTGCGTGTAGTGCGCAGCAGTCTAAAAGCACGGTAAAAAAGGCGGCGGGGGATTGCTCCTTGAGCGCTTTGTACAATTCTACCCAGATGCGCTCGGCGGCGATGGTTGATAATTCGCCGTTATCACTCATTGCGGACATTAAGTCTTGGGTTTCTTTAGCGACAGTAAATCCAAGGTGGGCGTAGCGCGCGGCAAAGCGGGCAACCCGCAATATGCGCAGTGGGTCTTCGCTGAAGGCTGGTGATACATGCCGCAGTATGTGGTTGTTGAGGTCGTTCATGCCGCCATAGGGATCGATGATGTCGCCGTTGTCGTCTTCTGCCATCGCATTGATGGTTAAGTCACGGCGACTTAGATCTTCCTCTAGGGTGATGTCGGGACTGAAGTCGCATACGAAGCCATGATAGCCGGCACCAGATTTTCTTTCGGTGCGGGCAAGGGCGTATTCTTCTTTGCTCTTGGGGTGTAAAAATACCGGGAAATCTTTACCAACCTGCTGAAAATTCTGCTTGAGTAAGTCTTCTGGGAGCGCACCCACCACCACCCAATCGCGTTCGTGAAAGGGGTAGTCCAATAGTTTGTCGCGCACTGCGCCGCCGACGAGATAAGTTTTCATGTTGAGGTATTATTGCCGCCTTAAAAATGTGCAGGGAGTATAGCATTTTGCAGTGGCTAGGCTTGTTACTGGGGTTGGCGAGGGTTTTGTGCTTTGCGGACAGTGCGGAGGCTGAATTTAGGCTTGGCAATCGCAGCGATAAATGTCGCGATTATCCATATTTAGCATAGTCATATTGCGTCCCCAAATACAGCCGCTGTCGAGGGCGATAATATCGTCGCGATCCGTCTTGCATTCTAGCGCGGCCCAGTGACCAAATAGTAGGGTTTCGCTGCGGCTTCTTTCGGCCTGCCATTCAAACCAAGGCCGGAAGGGAGTGGGGATATCTGCGACAATACCTTTAAAGCCTAATTCGAGCCCTCCGTCGGCATCGCAGATGCGCATGCGAGTAAGGTGATTGGTAATTGCCCGAAGACGCTCATAACCCTGTAAATTATCGTTCCACGTTAGTGGCTCGTCGCCGTACATATTACTGAAGAACTCATCGACATTTGAACCCTGCAATACAGCTTCGACTTCGCTACTCAGGGCCAGCGCTTTTTTGCTACTCCAGGCATTAGGAATACCCGCATGACTCATCAGGTAGTGACCATCTTCTGAGCGCAGCACCAGTGGTTGCTGTAATAACCATTGCATTAGCTCGGCGCAGTCCGGTGCATTTAGCAGTGCATCAAGGCTGGGGTGGCGTCCTCGCTTAGTGGTTCCGCGGGCCAAGGCGATACAGTGTAGGTCGTGATTGCCGAGGGTGATATGCAGACTATCTTTAATGCGGTAGAGAAAACGCAGCGTGTCTAGTGAGTCGGGGCCGCGATTAACAAGGTCACCTACTAGCCAGAGCTGGTCGTGCTGTGGACTAAAACTCACTTTTTCTAGCAGGCATTGCAGGGGCTTTAAGCAGCCCTGCAAATCTCCTACGGCATATCTAGTCATCAGGCGCTCTTAGTGTAACGCTGAGGGGCGAGCGAGGGAGAAGATACCGATAGCTGCGATGAATGGCCGACCAGAGGCGCTAATCATTTCATAGCTGCCCTCCATAGTGCCGACAGCGGTGTCGATAACTGCACCCGAGGTGTAGCTAAATGATTCACCTGGTGGAATAAGCGGCTGTTTGCCGATGACGCCTTCACCCTGTACTTCCTGAACTTGGTTGTCGCCGTCGGTAATAATCCAATGCCTGTTGAGCAGGCGCACGGCTTCTTCGCCGGTATTGCGAATGGTAATGGTATAGGCAAAGGCAAAGCGTTGCTGCGCGGGCTCTGATTGGTCGGGCAGAAACTGGCTCTCTACCTTAATTTCTACTGGTGCTGATTCTGGCATGGTGTGCTCCGCAAATTACTCGCTGTTATTGTCTATCGCATTGGCGATGGCAACATATTCCACTAAGCCCAGCTGTTCGGGGCGAAGACCGGGATCGATTCCCAAACTTTCTATCGCATCGTTATCGATAACCCCTTTTAGGGTGTTGCGCAAGGTTTTTCGGCGTTGGTTAAACGCGCTGCGCAAGACCATTTGCAGGGTCTCGACATTATTGGCTGGGAGCGGTGGCTTTTCGTAGGGGGTTAATCTTACGATCGCGGATTGTACCTTGGGCTGGGGGGTAAAAGCTTCAGGTGGCACATCAAATAGTGATTCTACTTCGCAATAGTATTGGGCCATGACGCCAAGGCGACCATAGGTCTTGCTGCCGGGCTGGGCGGCAAGGCGATCTACCACTTCTTTTTGGAGCATAAAGTGCATATCGGCAATGCAGTCATGTGCGGTGAGTAGGTGGAATATCAGCGGTGTCGATATATTGTAGGGCAGATTGCCGACCACCCGCAGTTTCTCACCTGCGGCAAGGGCGCCAAAGTCGAATTTGAGCGCGTCGCCTTGATGAATACGAAAATTCGATTGCGCGCCGAATTTATGTTCAAGAATTGGAATAAGGTCGCGATCCAGCTCAATAACGTCGAGTTGACAGCCAGTAGCTAAAATAGATTCGGTGATTGCGCCTTGGCCGGGGCCAATTTCTAGGACGCGTTGATGTTTTAAAGGGGATATCGAGCGAACGATACCGCGAATAATGCCCTGATCATTGAGGAAATTCTGACCAAAACGTTTGCGCGCCTGATGGCGCGGTGGTGATTGGGGCGACTGCATTAATAACTATTCCTGCTGCTGTGCTCCGCCATAGATATGGCGGTGGTGAGGGCGGCGTAAAAGCTGCCGCTGTCGGCGCGGCCGCTGCCGGCTAAGTCCAAGGCGGTGCCGTGGTCTACCGAGGTGCGAACAATCGGCAGGCCAAGGGTGATATTTACGGCTTGGCCAAAGCCTTGATATTTGAGCACCGGTAAGCCCTGATCATGATACATGGCCAGTACGGCATCGCAGTGCTCAAGATGACGTGGAGTAAATGCAGTGTCTGCAGGTAATGGACCGTCTAGTTGCCAGCCGCGCTGACGCAGTTGCTCAAGGCAGGGAATAATCGTGTCGATCTCTTCTCTGCCTATATGCCCGCCTTCACCGGCGTGGGGATTTAGACCTAACACCAAGATGCGGGGTTGCTGGCAGCCAAATTGCTGCATTAGTGCGCTGTGTAAAATCTCAGTAACGCGCTGCAGATTATCGCTAGTGATTGCCGCAGGAACCGCACTCAAAGGTAAATGGGTGGTCACTAAGGCGACACGCAGCTGTTCACTTGCCAGCATCATAACCACTTTGTCGACATTGCAGCGCTCGGCCAGAAATTCAGTATGGCCGCTAAAGGGAATGCCGGCATCGTTAATAATCGATTTTTGCACTGGTCCGGTAACTAGGCCATCGCAATGTCCTGCGATGCACGCATCGGTAGCTTGGCGCAGAGTTTCTAATACATAATCGGCATTGTCGACGTTGAGTACGCCGGCTACGGCGGGGCTGCTGCATGGGATATTAACGAGCTGTAGTTGACCTGCGCGATGGGGTTGCGGTGTGGCGTTAAAGTCGGCATCGATAATATCTAAGGGCAGGCCGATGTCTTTAGCGCGCTTCAGCAGCAGCTCTCGGTCGGCAAAGACCACGAGTTCAGCATTAAAGTCTTGCTGGGCTAGTTTAACTAAAAGCTCGGGGCCTACCCCGGCAGGTTCGCCTGGGGTGATGGCAAGGCGTACTGGCATTAAATTTTAATGTCGACAAATGCTTCGCTGCGGATTTTGCGCAGCCAAATATCGAGTTCGTCGGCGTATTTGCGTTCGTGGAGGGCGTTGCGAGCAATTTGCTTGCGCATGTCGTTAGTTACGTCTTTGCTGCGACGTTCAGTCACTTTAATAACATGCCAGCCGAACTGGCTTGCAGCTGGCTCATGAATTTCGCCGATTGCAGTTTCGTCCATGGCCTGTTGGAATTCTGGCACTAGCTGCCCCGGAGTTGTCCAGCCGAGGTCGCCGCCTTCTTGCGCCGAGCCAATATCTTCCGAGAACTCTTTAGCAAGGTCGCGGAACTCTTCGCCTTTTAAAGCCCGTTGGCGTAATAGCTTGGCTAGGGCAATAGTTTGTGATTCATCGCGAATTGCAGACGGTTTCAGTAAAATATGGCTGGCATGAGTTTGTTTGACCAGCTGCTTCACGCCGCGGCTTTCTAGGAGTTTGATGATGTGGAAGCCACTGGCACTTTGTAGTGGTTCCGAGACATCACCGTCATTCATATTCGCGGCTATGTCTTTAAATAGAGCGGGGAGCTCAATGCCTTTGCGCCAGCCGAGGTCGCTGATGCTGATATTATCGCCAGCGTTGTCAACACTCTTACCAGCTCTGAGTTTCACGCTTAATGCGGCTGCTTTGGTTTCAGCTTGCTTGCTCTCGGCGTCAGTGGCGTCTGAGCTGACAGGAACGAGGATGTGTGAAAAGTGGAATTCTGGCGAGGTGACTTCCTTGCCCTCTGACGATTGCAGATAATTTTTGATTTCCTGCTCTGTCACTTGAATACGCTGATTGACGTTACCCATTTGCACGCGCTGAAGAATCATTTCACGGCTAATTTGCTCGCGCACGGCTAGGTAAGAGGCCCCGCTAGATATCAGTGCTTGCTGGAACTGGGAGATCGACATATTGTTGTTGGCGGCAATACGCGACACCGCAGCGTTTAACTCTTCGTCATCAATACGTACGCCATAGCGCTTGGCCATTTGCATTTGAATGTTTTCACGCACCAATAAATCTAGGACCTCCGTGCGCAGCTCGTCTTCTGGCGGTGCTTGCTTGCCGGTTCGGGCAATATTGGTTTGGATACTCTGTACACGTTCGTCTAGTTCGCTGGCGAGAATAATATCGTCATCGACGATGGCCACAATTTTATCCAACCACTCGGTTTCCGCCTGGGTGAGTGGCGCAAGCGCGATCAATAGCACTGCGGTAAAAGTTTTTAATATATGCATATTAGTCATCAGATTGGTAGCCAAAAATACTTTCCTTTAAAACACTAGCGACTGCGGTGCCTAAGCCCCCGAGTCCCTTTAACTGAAATTCGATCAATACGGCGGAATTATTTTCAGTTCCGGTATTGTTGGTGTTTACTACATTAGACCCATTCTTGTCGTCGGGTTCCAAGGCCCGCTGATAAACAATGCGTGTAAGCCAGCAGCAGTTCTGATATTCGGCGCCAAAAAGATTCTCGACAGGGCGATCGTTCTCTAAATCATATTGGGTTTTGGCGAATAGTTTCCATTGGTCGTTTAGTGGCAAAATCAAGGAAACATCGCCTTGTTTAACGTCGTTCTTTAAACCACCGAGATTATTGCCTTTGCGACGAAAGGTATAGCCAACGTTAAACAGTGTGCCGTTATCGCTGCGCTGATGGTAGCTCAGATTGGTCTGATTGAGCACCCCTTGACGTGCATCATACAGAATATCAGTGCTCAACCAGCGATTGTTGTCCGGCAGAATACGAATTTGGCCGGCCAAATCGGAATTGCTGCCTTTTCGCGTGGTATCACCAGGTAACTGGACCCGGCCATCATCAAAATAATGCAATTGACCAAGGCTGACGGTGAGGACTTCACGACCCTCATTATTGTTAATAAAGCGACTGCTTATGCCCACGGTGATTTGATTGGCATCGTCTAGTCTGTCGTGGCCGGTAAAGCGGGTGTCGCGGAAAAGCTGTTGATAGGTAAATGTCAGGGCAGAACTGTCGAAGTCAGGCTGGTCGCTTTGCTCTTGATATTCGGCGTAGCGGTAAAACAGTCGCGGCTCAAGTGTTTGGGTCCAGTCCTGATTAGATATTTTTACATCGCGTTCAAAATAGAGGCCGCTGTCAAGACTAAATTGCCCGCTGCTAGCGCTGGGGCTGCCATCAATAGCGGCTAAATTTGCGTCTTCTAGCTCGTAGCGGACATGACGACTTTTAATGGCAGGCTCAAGAAAACCCCAGCGCCAGCGCATGGGTAAGCTGGCTCCTGCGGTGCCAAATAGGCGTTGCCCCGTCACTCTGGTGCCGCCATCGCGAAGATTGTCGCTGTGGTCGAATTGGGTGTACTCAAATTCTATGCTGGGTTCGAGCTTGAAATTCTTTGCCGGTGATCGGTAGTTCAAACTCAGCTGTGGCAGTTTTTGGTAGGGATCTTCAACCGCGGCAATGGTTTGATAGCGCTGCACTTCAATGCGTCCGGTCCAGTACTCAGAACTGTAATTGATGGCCGCTTGTTGATTTAGGTGAGTGCGGCGTTTGACCGCTAGATTGGCAAGACCCAGGTCATTAAAGTAGTCATCGTCACTGACTTTATTGAAGTCGACCTCTGTGCCCCAGTTTTTATTAATATAGCCTTCTTCGGCTATGCCTAATAACCAGCGGTTGATGTTTTCCCTTTTATCATCGGCTAGGTAGCTGGTGTTGATGGCCCACTCGCTGTATTTATTTAAATAACGCAATTCGGCTTCAAGGGCCTCGCCACGTTGCTCGATATACCGCGGGGAGATAATGGCATCGTAGTTGGGTGCAAGATTTAAGTAATACGGTGTTGATATATCTAGGCTGCCGTCAACCACCCCGATAGACGGGAATAAAAAGCCGGTTGCGCGGCGTTCGTCGACAGGGAAGTTTAGATAAGGTGTATAAAATACCGGGAAGTCGTAGACCCGAATACTGGTTCCTCGTGCTACACCGCGACCACTGTCGTAATCCAGAATAATGCTTTCGGCGTGTAGCGACCAGGTTTCATTATCGGGGGTACATTGGGTATAACTCGCTTGTTCGAGCTCAAAGCGGCTGTAGTTGGGGCGACTAATACGCCCCGCAGTGCCGCGGGCGCCGGTATCAAAGCTTAAAATTTCCGCTTGCTCTAGTTCGCCCAAGCCTTTGTTGGTATTGATTTCGGCGAACTGGCCTCGCAACAGAATACCTGGCTGGCGCAAAACCACATTGTTACGCAGCATCACGGTGTTATTGCTGCGATTATATTGTGCGTATCCCGCATCTAAGCTTAAGTCGCCTTTACGAAGCTGGACATCGCCGGTCATGGTGGCTTTGTCGCCGACGGATTCAATGGTGTCGGCAGAGACGTTTAGCGGCGCGCGTAGTGGCGTTTTCTCGGCTCCCTCCCAGTCTCTTGCAGGTTCAATAAATCGTCCCTGGCAGCCAGGGCTGAGGCCGCATTTCGCCGATTCAGTGAGGTGGGAGTTTGGTGTCCAGTGCCAGTGTTGGTAGTACGCTGGTAATTCCGAGGTATCGGTACTGAGTGCCGAGGCGTCTGTGCTGCCGCAATCTGCGGTGGCATTTACCTGTGCTATCGCCGACCCCGGTAGGGCGGTGAGCAGGGATATTAGAATTAGGCGAAACGCTGGCATCAGTAAATGATTTTATTCTGGCGATGGAGCCCGGATTGGCGAAGGTGGATAATAAAGCATTCTCTGCTAGGATGCCCGCCTGAGTGCAGAAAAGGGCTAAAACTCTGGCCTGTGGTGATGCTCATAAAGATCTTTGCCGGCGTAGGAATTTGGGTCTGTAGCGAACAAACACGCTGAGAATAAAGGCTATGCCTATTGTTGAGCGTCATTGCAGCCAGCGACAGATGCAATCATAGGCCGTCTTCAGATTGAAAAATATCAGTCTTGGATAGATTTCTCATAGCAACGGTCTCTAATATAAGCCGATAACGGAATTAAGATATGGATCAAATTTTGAGCGAGCTGCATAGCTGGTGCTTGCAGCGGTTGGCTTTGTCTGCGGGCGATGCGGCAAATACGCTGGAGGTGGTCTCGGGTGATGCAAGCTTTCGACATTATTACCGACTGTCATTGAATGCCGGTGGCAGTGTGATTGCGGTCCATGCGCCGCCAGAAAAAGAAGATAATCTCGCGTTTTCAATGGTTCAGGATCTATTGCATCGTCATGGTGCGCGAGTGCCAGAGCTTTTAGCTTGGGATCAAGAGCGCGGATTCTTACTGCAGGAAGACTTTGGCGATCAGCTATTGGGTCCGCTGCTTGTGAATAGTGCGGCGGCTGATCATTATTATCGTCAAGCTTTTCGTAATCTGCTCATCTTACAAGCTATTCCGGTGACGGCACATGCACTTCCCCATTACGACAGTGTGCGTCTCCATACCGAAATGGCGCTGTTTCCCGAATGGTTTGTCGAGGGCTTATTGGACTATAAATTAAATGTCGATGAGCAAGCGATGCTCGCCAGCGTCTTTGACTTACTGGTGGCGCGCGCCATGCAACAGACACAAGTGCTGGTTCATCGCGATTTCCATAGCCGTAATTTAATGGTGTTGGCAGATGAAAGCCTAGGCATGATTGATTTTCAGGACGCAGTGCAGGGCCCGATTACTTACGATCTGGTATCTCTTGTGCGCGACTGTTATATCAGTTGGTCGGCGGAGCTGGTTGATGATTGGCTTGGTGTCTATCGGCGAATGGCGATGCGGGCGGGTCTATTAGATAATATTAGCGAAGCCGATTTTTTGCAGGATGTCGATTGGATGGGCATCCAGCGTCATATTAAGGTGCTGGGCATTTTCGCACGCTTGCATCTTCGCGACGGTAAATCTAACTACCTGAGTGATTTGCGTCTAGTGATTGGCTATACCCTCGGTGTCGCCAGCCAGTATCCAGAGTTGGAGGCATTTTGTGGCTGGTTTGAAAAAAAATTGATGCCGATTATTGTCGTGCAGTCTTGGTATACGGATCTTGATTTGTGAAAGCGATGATTCTTGCCGCCGGTTTAGGGACGCGGATGCGACCATTGACCGATCACACGCCCAAACCCCTGTTAAGGGCCGGTGGCAAGGCTCTTATTGGCTATCATATTGAAAAACTGGCAGCTGCGGGCGTTAGCGATATTGTGGTGAATTGTTCTTGGCTTGCAGGTCAGTTAGACGCCTATTTGCAAGGCATAGGTCGTCGCTGCGGTTTAGTTATAAGGGTATCCCGGGAGCAAACGCCATTGGAAACCGCTGGCGGTATTGTCCAGGCCCTGCCGCTGCTGTGCCATGGCAATGTCAACGACGATCCCTTTCTACTGATTAATGGTGATATTTGGACAGATTTTGATTTCGCCACTTTAATCACCAAGCGGCCGGATGCAGCCCATTTAGTGATGATTAAAAACCCGCCTCATAATCCCCTAGGTGACTTTGGGCTTAGCGCCTCGGGTTTAGTTACTGAGAAGACCGCTGTCGGGGATGAGGCTAGCTATACTTTTTCGGGTATTAGTGTCTGGCGGCCATCGTTATTTGGTGATTTTAGTACCGGCAAACGCGCTTTAAAACCGGTGATGCAGGCGGCGATGGCGAGGGCGGCGGTAAGCGGCGATTTATATGATGGCCATTGGTGGGATATTGGCACTCCCGAGCGGCTAGCGGCATTAGACGTATTTTTAAGGGTTAAAACTGACAGCTGAATCCAGACCGAGATTGGCGTAAAATGTCTGTCCGAGTATTTAACGACTCTGTGCTTTAACGCATGGGAAACAACTTCAATTAAAATGATAAATAAAGCGGGAAACACTATGGCTGATTACTGGATAGCGCCGTCAATATTGTCGGCAAATTTTGCCTGTCTGGGTGCGGAAGTGGATGCGGTGCTAGAGGCGGGCGCTGACATTGTGCACTTTGATGTAATGGATAATCACTATGTGCCGAATCTCACGATTGGCCCTCTGGTGTGCAAAGCCCTGCGTAAACACGGCGTGAAAGCGCCGATAGACGTGCATTTAATGGTCTCGCCGGTTGACCGGATGATTGCCGATTTTGCTGAGGCTGGCGCCAGCATTATTACTTTTCATCCCGATGCCTCCACCCATATTGATCGCTCATTGCAGATGATTCGCGATGCGGGCTGTAAGGCGGGCTTGGTATTGAATCCTGCGGTCGGCCCCGACGTATTGAAATATGTCATGGATAAGCTCGATATGATTTTATTAATGTCGGTGAATCCGGGTTTTGGTGGCCAGAGCTTTATTCCATCGACCATCGATAAAATCAAAGAGGTGAGGGCGCTTATCGATGTATCCGGTCGGAGTATTCGTCTGGAAGTTGACGGCGGAATATCAGCCAAGAATATCGCTGAAATCGCCGCGGCAGGTGCTGACACCTTTGTTGCCGGTTCGGCTATTTTCAATGGCGGTGAATATATTGATGTCATTGAGAAAATGCGAAGTGAATTAATCAGCGTATGAAAAAACTGCAAGGGCTTCTTAATGGCCGTGAGCTGAAGGCAATTTTATTCGATTTAGACGGCACCCTGATTGATAGTGTGCCAGATTTAGCCGCCGCACTTGATGCAAGCTTAGAGCAGTTAAATTACCCGCCTGCAGGTCTTGCAAGAACCCGATCTTGGGTTGGCAATGGCGCGCGTAAGTTAGTAGTGCGCGCTTTGTCATTTGCCTTGGAAATACCTGAGAAGTCAGTAAGCGAAGAGATCACAGATAAATTGCTCGCGGTGTTTTTTAAGCACTATGGCGAGCAAACTTGTCAGCAAACCACGATGTATAATGGCGTTTTTCAGGCCCTCTCTGTTTGGCACGAACAGGGTATTAAGATGGCCTGTGTCACCAATAAGCCAGCGCGATTCAGTCGTCCTATTTTGGCGCATTTTTGTATGGATACTTTTATGCCTATATTGGTTGGTGGTGACACGCTCAGTGTTCGCAAGCCAGATCCTGCGCCGCTATTACTGGCCTGTGAGCAACTCGGTGTCGATCTGGGGAATACCGTCATGGTCGGTGATTCAATCAACGATGTGCACGCTGCAAGAGCCGCCAAAATACCGGTTGCCTGTGTGAGTTATGGCTATAACCACGGTGCGCCTATAGCCGACGCGAAACCTGATTTATTAGTCGATCATTTCTTAGATTTAATAGCCACATAATAATTGTTGACGCTTAATGCTCGGCGTCATTTTATTCCCACCCATGACACTGTCATAAAATTGCCTTTAAAAAGCCCTCTATTTGTCACCTTGAAGTCCTAATCTTGCTACAAATGCATAGCGAGGATGCATACGCGTGGAAACAAGACAGCGATACAAAACCATTTGGTTATCCGATATTCATCTCGGTTTTAAAGATTGTCGTGCGGATTATCTTCTTGATTTTCTTAACAGTGTTGAATGCGAGACGCTTTATTTGGTTGGCGATATTGTCGATCTGTGGGCGCTGAAGCGAAGCTTTTTTTGGCCAGCCAGTCACTACGATGTAGTCAGGGCCTTATTCGCTAAAGCCAGTAGCGGCACGCGGCTGGTATATATACCGGGCAATCATGACGAGCCATTGCGAGACTATGTTGGTCATATTCTTGGACCTATTGAAATAAAGCGTGAAGCTATTCACACCACCGTGAACGGAAAACGTTTATTGATGTTCCACGGTGACTGCCTTGACGAGCATATACGTTTGCGTAAATGGGAGCACCTCGTTGGTGATGTAGCCTACGATTTCTTATTGTTTTTGAACCGCTGGGCTAATGTTTTGCGCAGTCGCTTTGGCCACAATTATTGGTCTTTAGCGACCTATATCAAACAGCGAATTCCCAACGCTAGAAATGTAATTAGTGTCTTTGAGGAGGCGGCGGTCAAAGAAGCGTCAAGACGCGGTTTAGATGGCGTTATCTGTGGTCATATTCATCAGCCTGCACTGAAAAATATTAAAGGTTTACTGTATTGCAATGACGGCGACTGGATTGAGAACTGCACCTTGTTAGGTGAAACCTACCAAGGAAATTTAGAGCTGGTGCAATGGACTGAGCATCAGACCTTATTGCAAAGCATGGCGGATAGTGGCGGCCCAGCTGAAGCGCAATTATTACCGCTGCGTCGCGCCGGATAATAACCAAGAGTAGATATTATGATTTCTGTTGATTCTGTGATTGATGAGCAATTTCCTAAAATCTCCAAGGGCTATCCACGTATAAAGAGAACGCTATCAGCGTTGCTGAAATACTTATTTCATGAGGCGGAGTTTAAACAATTCGAGAAAGACTATCCCTATCTTCAAGGCTTAGATTTTATTGAGAAGGGCCTAGACTACTTTGACTTTGGTTACGCGGTTAGTGCGTTGGATAAAGAGCGTATCCCCGTAAGCGGTCGGGTAGTGATAATTTCCAATCATCCCATCGGTAGTCTCGACGGCTTGGCGCTATTAAAGCTGGTTTCAGAAGTTCGCAGCGACGTTAAAGTGATTGCCAACGAATTACTTTATGCAATCAAACCACTGCGTTCACTGCTGTTGCCGGTAGATAATATGAGCGGCAAACGTAATCGCAGAGAGAACTTGCAAGCTATTCATAATCACCTTAGTACTGAGGGTGCGGTTATCATATTTCCTGCCGGAGAAGTCTCACGTTTTAGCCCTGCCGGTATTCGTGACGGCCGCTGGCGCAATGGCTTTATTAAATTTGCGAGTAAAGCCAAGGCGCCTATTGTGCCAGTGCATATCAATGCTCGCAATTCAGTATTTTTCTACGCCCTGTCCTTGCTGGCGAAACCCCTGTCGACGCTGTGGCTGATTCGAGAGATGTTCAAGCAGAGTAATCGCACAGTGATAGTCACCATTGGCCCTGCCATTGAGGCGGATGTCTATCAAAAGCTACCCTTAACTGCGCCTGCAAAAGCTAGGCTGTTTAAAAAGCATATTTATAAATTGGGACGTCGTAAGCGCGGTGGCGAGTCCTGCTTTATGCCTGTTGCACAGGCGGTCGCTCACCCCGAGGATAGACAGAAATTACGCCGCGCTATTCGTCAATGTGATCATCTTGGTAGTACCCGAGACGGTATGGAAATTTACTGCTATCAATACAGTGGCGATTGCACTGTGATGCGTGAAATAGGCCGCCTCCGTGAAGTGAGCTTTCGCGCTGTTGGTGAAGGCACTGGCCATCGCCGTGATGTAGACGCTTTTGACGCCTACTACGATCATATTTTGCTGTGGGACGAAAACCAGCTAGAGCTGGTGGGAGCTTATCGTTTAAAGCGGCTTAAAGATTTAGCAGAAGGTGAGACCTTATACAGCGAGTCGCTGTTTGAGTATCAGATTCCCTATGCGGAAGAGTATTTTGAGTGTGGCGCTGAATTGGGGCGCAGCTTTGTTCAGCCGCGTTACTGGGGTAGAAATGGTCTAGATTATCTCTGGCAGGGTCTGGGCACTTACCTGCGTCGCTACCCAGAGGTTCGCTACTTATTCGGGCCGGTCAGTCTAAGCGATAGCCTGCCCCGTGGTGCGAAGGACTTGTTGATTCAATTTTATCAGGCTCACTTTTCGGCTACGCAGCCTTGGGCCAAGGCTGGTAGCCCCTATAAAAGCGAATTGACTGAAACGGTATTTAGCGGTCAAGACTATCGCGACGAGTTCGCCACACTTAAAGAGCAGCTCGCGGCGATGGGCTGCTCGGTACCCACTTTGTACAAGCAATATACTGAATTGTGTGAAGACGGTGGGGTAAGTTTTGCCGCCTTTAATGTGGACCCAGATTTTGCCGATTGCATTGACGGTTTAGTGCTGGTGGACATAGAAAAAATGAAGCCAGCTCGCCGCAAACGGTATTTAGGTGAAACACCGTCGGCGGGTCAGCAGCCAAAAGCTGCCTAAGCTAGCCCAGACCAAATTAAAAACAATAAATAGCTTGGCTACTCTTGGGATTAGATTTATCCAAAGTGTGTTTCCGCTTAAGTAATAGGGGGGTAAACTTTGGTTGACTAGGGTTTTCGCTATCGAAGGTATTGAGTGACTCGCTGCCGCAAGTGGAGATTAACTATGATTTCAGCCTTGGATTGTTTTGAATACGCCAATCAACCACGCGGCATCATCAACCGGTAAGTCATGCCCGGCGGTATTATGCAGTGTTAGCCAGCAATGATATTTGTTGGCAAGGTATTCACTACATTGATATGAAACCATGTGGTCGGCGCAGCTACTGATGAAATGGCCCTTAGCGTTTGCAATGCTAGCGACTGATGGTGATTTGAATTGCGATGCGGCAATAAGCTGGCGCAGTATATTGCGTTTGCTGCTTGGGCGCAGCTGTCGAATGTGGCACCACTGGTTTAGTAGCTCGGCGTGTTGGGTTTTGTTATTGCTCACCATTTTGAGTATGGCGCTTTCCTGAGCAGCATGGCTAGTGGCTAAAAGTGCATGGACAGTGGCAGTAATGGCGCCGGGTTTTATGCGTTGAAGTAATCCGCAATCTGCACTGCTGCTATTGATGAAAATGGCCTTGGTAATGTCTTGTGGCGCCATAGCTAACCAGTCTAGCGCAACCATACCGCCTAAAGAGAGTGCGACCACGCCAAAGGCTTGCCCAGTGGTGGTGATGTCTTGCGGCAGTCGCCGTTGAACGTCTCGGCGAATATCGGCGATGGTGAGCGGCGAGGGGCGATGATGCTCGCTGCCGAATCCCGGTAGATCAATAGCGTGGCAGTGCCAGCCAAGTTCGGCCTCGCAGCGTTGAATAAAGTCTCCCCAGTGCGCTTGCTCGCGACCTAGACCGCGAAGGAATACCCAGTGTTTAATATCGGGGGCGTAAGTCTCTTGTATTGCATCTAAGGTATTCATAACTGCCGATACCAAAGGCTTTGTGCCATCTGCTGCATTTCACGTTTCTGCTCTCCACTGGGCTGCCAGTACTCGATATTTCGCGCTGCGGCGAGTAGGAAGTCAATTAGTAAGAGGTGGCCACGCAAGACCCTGGCTTGGCGATGGGGCACAGTGGGATTGAATAATCCCGCAAAGCTAAACAGTTGTTGCGGATGTTTTTTAACCCACAGCCATGAGCCCATTTCTAAGGTCAGCGGCAGTAGCGTGATGCCGTCGGCGCGGCATTGGCAATGGAAGTAATCCCAAATATCACCGTGGCTCAGGTAGTGCATCGCCTGGGGGCCAAAGATATAATTATGATGAGGAAAATTTCGCTCCCACAATAATTTAAGTGCAACATAGCTAGCAATGTCATCAATGGGTTGGCGCCGGTAGGCATAGGGAATCCAGAGCTGATCTTGAAAACCAAAGCCGGAGTGAAAATCAATAACTATACTTGGGCGATCTATCTGGCAGTAACGTTTGATTATATTTTGCAGGGCGACAAACTCACTTTCAGGTTCTGCGCTACGCTTACCTCGATACCAAGGAAGAGCTTTTGAAATGCGCTGACCGCCAACCAAAAAAGGCACTTTGTCTTCAGCGTCGATAGGGGCGTGACGATTCAAATCAACACCGTTAGGATTGCAGCGTGAGTCCTGAAGCATGCCGCCGGGATTGACGATAGGTACCGCCACGATGGCAATATCAGTATCAAACTGCGCGCGCCAAAGAGAGTCCCAGCGACAGCGCTCAATCACTGTTTCTAACCACGCTAGCAGAACTTGGGTGCCGATGCGTTCCACGCCGTGAATGCCGGCGGTGAGCAGCAGGCAATGTTTTGCGGTATATGGATTGCCAATAGTGAGTGACACCAAAGGCAGATTGAAGTCCTTAACCTTGATAAGCGCCTCGGTGCGGGTAGAAATTAAGTTGCCGGCCTGACGGCAAAGCTGCTCCATAGAGATTAGCTCAGACAAGCGGTGGCGAAGCCGCCCGCGGCATTCATCCATAACATCAGTAAAGTCGGGTAGCTGGGGGCCGTGCAGTTCGCTTTCGGTATTGGCCGATAGATTCTGAAGGCGGTCTTGATCACTGTATTTCATCAATAGTGTCAGCTCGTTGCGGCAATCGTATGGCTAGATCGACCGGTTTGTTCCCAGAGTGAGGAGACTAAATGACTGCTGTCATGCCACTCGCCACTTAGAAGCCAGTCGCAGATTGCAGCTGCAACATCAGGGTAGTGGGCGGGAGGCTGCGAGGGGGTATTAGCAAGCCAGTTTTTAATGTCGATTGCTGAAAACTCGTCCATTACAGTGGCCACCCCGAGCTGTTGCAAGGCGGCGGCGTTTCCCAATTGCTCTGCTTGGCCGGCAACCGGTTTGGCTAAGGCGGGAATACCCATATGCAGACATTCGCTGATTAGCTCGAAGCCGGCATTGCATATAACGCCCTTGGCATGACAGAGCTGGTGTTTAAAATCGTGCAAGCTGGTCGGCCGGCGGCTGATATTCCCACGTTCCTCACACTGTAGTTGAGGCCCGTATTGAATGAATTTTTGCGCTGGAAATTTTGCGAGTTCCTCACTTACCTGCTGCTGATCCTCGAACGGGAGGTACACCACAATATGTGGGGGTTTGGTGCAGGGCTGACGGATCTCGTCGGGATTAATGATAGGTGGTGCGATATTGGCGTTGAAGTTGCTCCAGTGTAAGCCCAGTCGATATTGTACTGGTGCGAAGAACTGCATAATTAAGCGGTTGCGCAAGTCGACGCCACTTTGTGGTACCTCTGGATAGCCAAATGCGTACTGGTGGCCAACACCAATAACGGGCTTTTTTTGTAGCCTACCGGCCCAGGCAGTAATTGGTTCAAAGTCGGTTATGACGGCGTCATAGCTACGGAGGTCAAGATTGCGAACATCGCGAATAAAAGTTAGTGGCTTTAGGTGAACTAGGGTTTTTAGCGCGCTGATACTCCCTTTGTCAGTTGCGAATGTAAGGCCGTCATGGAACTGGTAGTGACCAAAAATGTCTATATCAAAGTATTGTTCAGGCGCGCGTCCGGAAAATAAAAAGCGGACGTCGACGTTTTTTTCTGCAAAGTGTTTGGCCATCATGCGGGCTCGGGAGATATGGCCGTTACCGGTTCCCTGCACGCCGTAAAGCAGTTTCATAATTTTTCTCTGGGGTTAGGTGTGGCTGGCCAAGGTCATGAATATAAAAAGTGGTGTAGAGGGCATTCGCTCCCAATAGTGGCTTGTGGTGTAGGCTTAGAGCACCATGATAATAGAGTGCCCTGTGTAAGCTACGCCCATGCCTAGGCTGGCGCCGGCGAGGGTGTCGGTGGGGAAATGCACCCCGAGAATAACCCGCGATGCCCCGACGGCGATGGCCCATATAAACAGCGGTATTCCGGCCGCACCAAAGAACAGCACGGTCATCGTCGCCAACAGAAATGCGGCGGCAGTGTGGCCTGAGGGAAAGCTGAATTCATCTGAGGCAATAATTGCCGAATTGAATGCCGGAATGGCCGCCGGTGGTCGCTGTCTGCGACAGGTGTTTTTAAGCACCCAGTAGGCGGGTAGCCAGGCGGCAAAACTAATAATAACCGCGCTGAAATAGGCTAGGCCTTGATTGATACCCATGACGTAGGCACAAAGGGGGAGACCGAGTTGGGCGTAGCCGTCGCCGGTTTTTGATACACTGCGGGCCACACGAGATAATTGCTGCTGGTGGCGAGTATTAACGCAAGCCAGAAACATTCGCACATCGAACTGATTGATCGACTGTATTAAGCGCATAGTTTTATCCTCACAAATAAAACCATACGCGGATGTGTTTTCAGTATTGTGACGATGGTGTTGCAGTTTAAAGACGGTATACGGTGATTTTCCCCTAGCTTATTAAGATTTCTTAGACGTTCTTGATCAACAATATACTGCCGCGTTGATGGCGCCTTGCCAATACTGTACTAGGTGTGATCTCAGCATCGAGTGCGTTGACCTCGCGGCTAAGATACTTTGCGCAATACATGCTGGCTAATGTCCAGCTGCTGCTCAAAATATTATCGAGGGTGCTTGGCTGCTGCACTAAGCAGTGAATGCGCCGACTAAATTGTGAGCTGTTAATTTTTATAAATATGTTGTGGTCAGCTTTGAAATTGTGATCTTACTGGTGAGAAATAATGTATTACCATAATCAATACATCTGAGATGCGATGCGCGTATGGTTACTGTGTTATTGATTTATTTGCTGTAGAGGATAAGGCCTGTGACAACATTTGATTACGACGTTTTAGTATTAGGCAGTGGTCCCGCCGGTGAAAGCGCAGCTCTGAACGCAATGAAACACGGTCAACGAGTGGCTGTGATCGAGGCCCGGAATTCAGTTGGCGGAGCCTGTACTCATCAGGGCACCATTCCATCCAAGGCGCTGCGACACATGGTGCGTCAGGCTATTCGCTTCAATAATACGCCGGCATTTCGCGATATTGGCGACGCCCGCACGCTAAGTTATCCCCGCCTACTTAGCCATGCCAATGAAGTGATTACGCGGCAGGTGGATATGCGCAGTCGTTTTTATTATCGCAATCAGATACGTCTTATTTTTGGACGTGGGCACTTTGTTGACAAAAACACCGTCGAGGTGGTGTCTGATGAGGGTCAAGTTGAATGTCTAACGGCGGCTACTGTGGTGATTGCTACGGGTTCGCGGCCCTATCGTCCAGCAAATATTGATTTCTCTCATCCGCGGGTATATGACAGCGATACCATTTTAAAAATGACTAATACCCCGAATAAAATCATTGTATACGGCGCTGGGGTTATTGGCTGTGAATACGCGTCGATTTTTTCTGGCATCGGCATCAAGATTGAGCTGATTAATAGTCGTGAACGTCTGTTGGAGTTTTTGGACGACGAAATTTCTGATGCCCTGAGCTATCAGCTGCGCAATATGGGCGTCATGATTCGCCATCGCGAAGTATATCAATCCGTTGAGACCAGCGATAAAGGTGTGGAGGTGTTGCTTGAATCTGGCAAGCGCATCCATGCCGATGCGCTGCTCTGGTGTAATGGTCGAAGCGGCAATACCCATCAACTGGGTTTAGAAAACATTGGCCTAGAGATTGATCACCGCGGTCAATTAATTGTGGATGAACATTATCAGACTTCTGTGCCAAATATTTTTGGCGCTGGTGATGTTATTGGTTGGCCGAGCTTAGCCAGTGCCGCTTATGACCAAGGGCGCTCAGCTGCCGCTTCCGCTAGGGGAAAAGATAGCTGTCGTTTTGTCGACGATGTGCCTACCGGGATTTATACCCTGCCGGAAATTAGCTCGGTGGGGCAGACTGAGCGCGAGCTCACTGAGGCGAAGATTCCTTACGAGGTGGGGCGCGCGTTTTTCAAAGACACCGCCCGCGGTCAGATCAGCGGCGAGACCGTCGGTATGCTCAAATTATTGTTTCACCCCGAGTCTATGGAAATATTGGGGATTCATTGCTTTGGTGCCGAAGCGGCAGAAATTATTCATATCGGCCAAGCGATTATGAAACAGAAAAATGGTGGCAACACGCTGCGCTATTTTGTGACAACAACCTTTAATTACCCGACTATGGCCGAGGCCTATCGAACCGCCGCCCTAAATGGTTTGAACCGACTTTAATGTGGCTAATGGCCGGCAATGCTTGCTTATCGTGTTTGGTGGTGGCTGCTGCGTATTCTAAATCGACCGAAGCCATCACACATTTACTTACTAGGTATAAATTTGTATTGACAGAAATCTCATATCATCATAAATAGAGCCCTGAATAACCGCGGGTAGCCGAAGGATTCATTCTGTATCTACGCAGTACTGGAGTGAGCAAGTAATGGCAAATGAACTGGCCGATGATGACATCGACGACACCTTAGATGACGACGCTTCCGTTAGTTTTGAGGAACGGCGGCGTAAGGCGGGAGGTGATAGTAGCATTCGTCGAAAAATCGAAGAACGTTTAGAGCGTAAACGCCTAATGGATGAGTTTGGCTTACTCGATGATTTCGACTTATAGGACCCTTATTTTGCTGTAATTATGTAAATCTCGTTCCTCAACGCCGCTTCCTGTGGCGTTTTTAATTTTATTTCCCCTATTACAAGTTCCTTGCGGCTGTCTGTATTGATGATTCTTGGCAGGAGCTATAACATTGAATCATTATTTGCATGTAATTGCCGCTAGCGGTAGGGTTAATTCCTTGCCTGTCGAGGATAACGGCAGAAAATACTCATACGTCATAATCAAAATAGGATTTTGTAATGAATTGGAAAGCCTTGTCTGCGATAGTAGTAATAGTCGGGATTGCCGGATTGGTTTGGTATGTCCTAGATCGCTCAACGAACAGTGAGTATTACGGCACAGTTGTCGAGACTGTCGATGACACTGTCGATGACGGGAAGCCAGAAAAGACCGTAAAAGAAACTTTGGCGGTAGAGTCTGAAGACGATTATATCGAAAAAGCGGCTAAGACGCCGGCGCCCCCAGTTGCCATTAATGGCAGCGACGAGCAAATGCGTGCGGCGGCTGCAACCTTATCTGAGCCTTTGGCTGCGTTGTTACAGCCTAAAGAGCAGGTGCGTAAATGGGTAGCAGTAGTTGACCAGTTGGCTACCTACCGTTTTCCGACCAAGCATTTGCCTATAATCTATAAGAAAGAACCGTTCCTGGTGGTTAAAACTGAGGGCGGCTACCTGAATGATTCAGGGAATTACGGGCGTTGGAGCGCACTAGTCGATACCGTGACGACCGTTGAGCCAAAGAATGTGGCGATTTACTACAAGAAATGGTCATCGTTTTTGGAGGGTACTTACAATGAATTGGGTAACGTCCAATCTTTTGATAATCAGGTGCGTACCATGATCGAGCATTTACTTATGGTAGAGGCCATTCCAGCCGACGCTGCTCTTAAACGGCCAAAAGTATTTTACGAATATGTTGATCCTGTGCTGGAAAACGCCGATCCGCTCAGTAAGTGGATGTGGCGTCTTGGGCCAGAAAATATGAAGAAACTGCAGGGCTGGCTGCGCGATTTGGAAAGCTTCCTCTAGTACTCCCTCCCTCTTTCGCCATCCGTTTGGATGGCGAAAACCCTAAACAACTTAGCTACACTCCTGTGACTCGGAGAGAATTTTTCTCGGGCAGAAAATATGTTGTCTGGCTAGGATGAAATAATAAGTCTGCAACGATCTTTCATAATAATTTAATAAAGTAGGAGTAGAGCGATGCTGGTAAAGCCCGTTGATCTCAACAATGCCAATATCCTTATCACTGGCCCGACTGGCCAGGTGGCTGCGCCCATAGTAGATGCGCTTAGCAAGATTGCCAACGTCACGGCCTTGGCGCGATTTAATAAAGACAGCGCGAAAGAAGCGTTGCAGAAGCGCGGTATAAAGGTGATTCGTGCCGACCTCGCTGACAAAAATAGCTTGGCGGCCTGTCCCGATGAATTCGATTACGTGCTGAACTTAGCGGTGGTTAAATCTGGCAACTTCGCTTACGACTTGGCTGCGAATGCTGAAGGCGTAGGCAACCTGATGGCGCGTTGCCAAAGTGCCAAAGCTTTTTTACACTTCTCGTCAACGGCGGTCTATGAATACGCCGGACCGTTGCCACGTAAAGAAAGCGACCCGCTCGGTGACAACCACCGGTCTATGTTCCCGACCTACAGCATTGCCAAAATTGCCGCCGAGACGGTATGCCGTTTTGCCGCCAAGCAGTTTGATATTCCAACTACGATTGCACGTCTCAGTGTGCCCTATGGCAATACCGGTGGCTGGCCTTATTATCACCTGCTAATGATGAAAGAGAAGATAGCGATAGATATTCACCCAGAGGGGCCCAATAGCTATAACTTATTGCATGCAGAAGACTATATTGAAAAAATCCCCTTCTTACTAGGCGCGGCCACTACCGACGTCACCACCACGAATTTTGGTGGTTCCCAAGCAGTGAGTATTGAAGAGTGGTGTGCCTACTTGACGGAGCTAAGCGGGTTTAAACCTATTTTTAGTGAGAAAGTCACGGCATTCGGCAGTCTCTCGATTGATACTAGCCAAATGCACGCTTTAATAGGTGAAACCCGAATGGATTGGCGCGAGGGTATTCGCGCCATGGTAGAAAATCTATCGCCTGAGTTATTGCGGTAGCTCAACGACGACTTCGGCCGCGCTGACGCTTTCTTATAGCGGTTGGACATAGCCTTTAAGATGCGGTTTTACGCCTTTCTTGTCACGTAATTCAAAGTCCAGATTCGCTCCGTTTGTCTCATAATCAAGGCGCACGCCCACGGGCAGAAATATGGGAGTTTTAAAATCGACGTGACAACGGTAAGCCGGCTCTTTAATTTGACCGCTTAATGCGGCTAGGCAGGCCGCCTTGCTCCACATGCCGTGGATGACCATGCGCTTAAAGCCCAGCAACTTCGCGCTGAAGTCGTGCAGATGGATGGGGTTAAAGTCACCGGAGGCGCGGGAGTATTTGCGGGCATCGCTGCGGTTAATATTGATGGAGATCGATTGCGCGTACGTGCGTGGTTCAGCCCTACCGGCTTTGGGGCCTCCGGTAACATTGGTCTTAGCTCTGGATAAATAGCAACTGGTGTCTTCCCATACCAACTCTTCTCCATAGAAAGCCTCGCAGTGAAAAGTGAACTCATAACCCTTATCAGTGATTTTATTGTCAACAATTTTGCAGCTTAGCCGCAGAGCTTCGTTGCGGCTAATAAGACGGTGTTGGGTAATGGTGTTGCTCAAGTGCACGCAGCCCATGGGTGACAGGGGGAATTCCTTGCTCAGCATCATTTTCATTTGCAAACGAAAGACCTGAACATGTAAAAAACTTACTGACAGGGTGCTGATGTCATCGCCAAAACCGCAGGCCTGGTTGTACCGGGCCAGCTGCTTGATATTGGTCTGGACGCTGGCCACTTCTAATATCTGATTTGGGAAAATGGGCGTGGTACCCGGTTTTTTTCGGGTAATCGCTGCTTTTAGTAACATAGTTGGTGTGCTGGGCAGCGTTTTTAGCCTTAACTCATTGCTTGCGGTCATTCGACTCTATCTCCATACTGAGTTTGGTGCAGTAGTTTGTAACGAACATTAACCAGCCGTATAGTATAATAAAAGTTGTGGCATGAAGAATTTGCCCAGCCTCACTGTCGGTTACGGCAGTTCGGTCAATACTTTGCGGTGTTGATATTTTGCACAAAAAGAAATCGGCTTGAATGACAGCATCACATTCTAAAAACTTTTCAGACCTCAGTGATTCCAGTTTTCTGATTCAATTGGTATATCCGGCCATGCAAAATATGGGCTTGGATGTTGATCGCATCGTCAGTGAATGCAAAATTTCACCGACCTTATTACAGGATCGCACCGCGCGCTTTCCCCACACCGCGCAGTTGCTGTTTTGGCGAGTGTTGGAAGAGGTGAGTGGTGATCAAAATATTGGTCTGCATTTGGCTGATGCTGTTCAGGTATATCGCGGTCAGGTATTGGAATATTTGTTTCTGAGTAGTCCAAATTTTGGCGAAGGCTTAAAACGCTCGCAAAATTATCAGCGCTTAGTCACTGATGCTATGCAGTTTGAATTGCAAATAGGCGATACTCAATCGCAGATGATTCTGGAATTTGCGGGTGGTGATGATCCGAGTGTTCGTCATCGCAATGAGTGTTTCGCACGGTTTTTAATTCGCTATTTCCAGGCCGTTACCGACGGCGCTTTTGTTGCGGATGCGGTTAATTTGACTCACGCTGTGGTTGGCGAAGTGGCGGAATATGAAAGAGTGTTTGGGTGTCCGGTACACTTCGAATGTCTTGAGTCATCGCTGGTATTTGCGACATCCATTCTCGGAACGCCCTCAACTCATGCGGAGCCAGATTTACTCAAGCTCCATGAAAAATTAGCCAGTAAACAGCTGGAGCGTTTGTCTCGCCAGGATGTGGTGGGCGATGTGCGGCAAATCATCGCCGAGATGCTGGAGCTGGGACAGCCAAGCTTGGAAAATATCGCCGCGCGGCTAGATATGAATGAGAGAGTTTTGCGGGCGCGACTGACTGAAGCGGGAACTAGTTTTAATCAGGTGCTTGCAGATTATCGCTGCGTACTAGCAAAGCGGCTTTTGGCACGAACTGATGAGAGTATTGCTGACGTTGTGTATCTAACAGGGTTTTCAGAACCCAGTACCTTCTATAGAGCCTTTAAGCGCTGGACTGAACTGACGCCGATAGAATATCGACAGCAGAAAAAGGCGGCTCAGCTTAGTGATAATAGTTAATCATCGCGACCAGCAGCATTAATTTTCGTTTCTAATCCTCAAAAAGCGTGCGAAACGTGGCGTACTTTTGCTGCTCAAACCAAAATATTTATTACTGATGGTGCGTCCAGTCTGGGGGTGGTGTTTTGCGATGCTGTTTGAAATTGGGGTTTGCGCCGTCAGGCGCTAAAGTACAGTTACCTTCAAATCCTAGTGTCGTGGAGACGCTTGATATTCAGATTAGTTAACGGCGTTAAATTTCCAATATGGATAAATTTGATTGCGAAATTCTAAGTCTGATGTCACCAGCGGTTAACACCACTTTAAATTAAAAAGCCCGCCGATGCCGGCGAGGCTTTATTAACGAGGCTGCTTTTAAGTGAGTGTTAAGCGCCGAACCACGACTGGCCGCATACTCTCACGGTATTGCCACTGACACCGCGCGAGGCTGGGTTACCGAAAAAGGAGATGGTTTCAGCAACGTCTACAGGTAAGCCGCCTTGTGAGAGCGAGTTAAGGCGACGGCCAAACATTCGGGTAAGCAAGGGAATTGCAGCGGTCATGGCAGTTTCGATAAAACCAGGAGCGACTGCGTTAACCGTGATGTTTTTAGCTGCTAATTCTTTTGATTGGGCCATGAAATCAACGTAGCCAATAACACCCGCTTTAGATGCCGCGTAGTTGGTTTGACCGCGCTGACCGCCAATACCATTCATCGATGAGACACCTGCTATGCTGCCACCATCGTTTATGGTGTTGGTTTTAAGCAGTTCAGCAGTAATGCGCTGAGCGGCAGCCAAATTGATATCTAACGTCATCTGCCAGTGCTGTTCGCTCATGTTTGCAATAGTTTTGTCACGGGTAACGCCCGCATTGTGAACAATAATATCTGCACCGCCGAGCTCTCCAAGTGCCTTGGCAATAATGCTTGGCGCGTCAGCGCTGGTGATATCTGAAATCACGGCTTTGCCGTTCAACCGCGACATAACTCTGCCAAGTTCGGCTTCCATAGAAGCAACATCGACGCCAACCACTGTTGCGCCATCTCGGGTCAAGGTGTTTGCAATAGCTTCGCCGATTCCGCGGGAGGCGCCAGTAACCAAGGCGATTTTACCCGCCAGCGGTTTGTGCCAGTCGGCGGCGGTAGCAGTATCGGCTGCGCGCACTTTAATAACTTGACCGCTGATATAGGCTGATTTAGGCGACAGAATAAAGCGCAGGCTGCTGTCTATATTGGCTTCTGCGCCATCGGCGACGGTAATTAATTGCGCGGTAGCACCTTTGGCGCCGACTTCTTTGGCCAGTGACCGGCTCAAGCCTTCTAGAGCTCGCTGGGCTGCGGCAGCTTCAGGATTTGCGCACTGTAAATGTGGGCGACCAATGATTACGATTCGACCACTGTTTTTTAATTTGCGAATATTGGCATTAAAAAATCGGTAGGCGGCGGTTAGCTCAGTAGCGTCAACGAAACCGCTGCCATCAAATACCAGTGCTTGGTAGCGATCGCTTGCGGCGTTGCTGTCGACGCTGCCATCGACTTGCGTAGCAGCCTCTGAGCTATAAAAAACCTGCGCTTCGCTGTCGTTTAAGTTTCCTTGAATACTGGCAAGTAGTTTTGCGCCATCGCTTGCGCCAACTAGCACGGCACCAGAGAAGTAGCTGGCTTGAGTATTATTATAGCGCTGTAGATCAGTGGCTACTGTGACGCCCATCGCGCCAAGCAGTTTTTTGCCTGGCGCCGAATTAATTAGCTTCTCGATTCTATCGCTCATACTCAGATCTCCGTCAGGGGTGTTAAAAATAATGATTCGGTTTACATTGTCTGCTGGGTTACTGATTTTTGTACTAGGCTGCGACTGCGGACCTAAATGAAAATCAACATACCGGTTTTGAGGTCAATAAAACGCAGCAAAGCTCCATAAAGAGCGGCATTGTAATCGCAGCGCGCGATAAGATGATTGACAGTGCCGACCTGCAACGTGGTCGATTCAGCCAATGCCGCCGCAGATAAGCTTGCTAAACTGCGGCCACATTACTCTTCGTACGATTTTTGAGGTCAGATTATGTCACAGGCAGTTAAGCGCGTTGCGATCATTGGCGGTAACCGCATTCCGTTTACCCGTTCTAATACGGCCTACTTTGGGGTGAGCAACCAGTCGATGTTAACCGCTGCAATAGAAGGCTTGGTGCAGCGTTATAATTTGCAGGATGTTCGCCTTGGTGACGTGGTTGCTGGTGCGGTTATGAAGCATAGCCGTGATTTCAATCTGACGCGCGAGTCGGTATTGGGCACCTCTCTTGACCCAAACACCCCGTGTTTTGATATTCAGCAAGCCTGTGGTACCGGCCTCCAAGCCATTAATGTGGTCGCTAATAAAATCGCTCTTGGGCAGATCGATGCTGGTATCGCCGGTGGTGTAGACACTACTTCTGACGCGCCTATTGGTGTAAGTGAGGGTTTGCGTAGGATTTTTTTACAGGTAAACAAGGCCCGTAGCTTTGGTGATCGAGTGAAACCATTTTTGCAGCTGCGCCCCAAAGATATTAGTGTTTTGATCCCCGCTAATGCTGAGCCGCGCACCGGTATGTCGATGGGCGAACACACTGAAATTACGGCCAAAGCGTGGCAAGTTCCCCGCGACCAGCAAGATCAGTTGGCCTGCACCAGCCATAAAAATTTAGCAGCGGCTTATGATCGCGGATTTTTTAGCGATTTGATCACGCCTTTTAACGGTGTAGAGAAAGATAATATTTTGCGTCCCGATACCACCTTTGAGAAGCTGTCGAGCTTAAAGCCAGCCTTCGACAAGGACAGTGGCCAAGGTACCTTAACAGCTGGTAATTCCTCTACCTTAACCGATGGCGCATCGGCAGTTTTGCTTGCCAGTGAAGAGTGGGCAAAAGAGCGCGGGCTCCCGGTGCGTGCTTATTTGACGATTGTTGAAACTGCCGCAGTAGACTTTTATGGCAAAAATGGGGCTTCAGAAAAAGAAGGCTTGTTGCTTGCGCCTGCTTACGCGGTGCCGCGTATGCTGGAGAAAGCCGGGTTAACATTGCAGGATTTCGATTATTACGAAATTCATGAGGCGTTTGCCGCGCAGGTATTAGCAACGCTGAAAGCCTGGGAAAATGACGCTTTCTGCAAAGAAAAACTGGGTCTTGATCACGCCCTTGGTAGTATTGACCTTAGCAAATTAAACGTGAACGGCAGCTCATTGGCGGCAGGTCATCCGTTTGCGGCTACCGGCGGTCGGATTGTAGCGACGCTGGCGAAAATGCTGGAAGAAAAAGGCAGCGGTCGCGGTTTGATTTCAATTTGTGCTGCGGGCGGGCAAGGGATCACTGCCATTATTGAGCGCTAAGCTTTATGAGTTAAGTGGTAGGCACATAAAAAAGGCCCTTCGCTCGCGCTTGGGGCCTGTTTTTATGTCAGATTTTAGGCAATCTTATTTTCCATAGCTGGCGCAATCGCCAATCTCGTATCCGATTACGTCCTCTTCAGCGCACGCTTCACAGGCATTGCTATAGGTTTTATGTTCTTCAGAGGGGCAGGGCGTTGTCACACAGCGTATACCGGTATCGACATGGCCACACACTGGTCGATATTCCCGTGTACACATTTGCAGCCGCGGTGCTTGGCATTGGCTGAAATCGGTTTGCATGCCCGGTGTGGTGAGGCCCTCTTTGGTTATGCTGGTGCAGGCACTTATCGCGAATAGCGTAAGTAGAGTGACGCAAAACCGAGAAGTTAGATCACCTCGATGGTTGCTATTCTTTATTAAACTCATGTAGTACTCCGGACGGTCACTATAAATTATACTCTGTGCGGCTAGCTTAACGACCTATGACTTTACCCTCAAGGCATTCAGTTTTGGGGTGCGCTATAAGAAATAAACGTGTTCCTTCTTATTTGGTCATAGCTAAGACCTATTGGTTATATTCAAAACTAGTATTTTAAATACCAATCGGCTCCTGTTAATCTATTGCTAAGCTACTCTAGACATAGCAGGTAATAATTAAAATCACAACAGGGAAAATATGTATGAAAGCAATCGACATTGGTATCAGTGAAGCGAACCGCAAGCAGATTGCGGGCGGCTTAAAAGTCTTACTGGCCGATTCTTATACGCTGTATTTGCAAACCCATAATTTCCATTGGAATGTCACTGGCCCGCGCTTCCGTGATTTGCATCTAATGTTTGAGGAACACTACACCGAATTAGCGGTTGCGGTTGATGATGTTGCCGAGCGTATTCGTACCTTAGACGTCGCTGCTCCAGGTACCTATAAAGAGTTTTCGCGTTTAAGCTCTATCGAAGAGGTTGATGGCGTGCCAGCAGCGGATGCTATGGTAGATATTTTGACAACAGGTCACGAGCAGGTGGTCAAGAGTTGTCGTGCGGTCTTGAAGCTGGCGCAAGAGGCTGACGACGAGTCGACGGCGTCCTTGGTGTCAGACCGAATGCGAATCCATGAGAAAAACGCTTGGATGTTGCGCGCTATTAATAAGTAGTTGGATTCTGCTCTGGCGGTGCCTGCCCTAGGTGCCGCTACCCCGATCTAAAAAACAATCACAAGCTCAGCCTGATATTTATATCCCGGCGAGTTTGTGTGCGTATTTCATTCCCCGATGCCCTGACCGAAATCAGAGCGCCGACACAAGTTAAATCGTATGACTGATTTCAAGATGGTTTATGACCTCACCAACGGAGTCTCAGTAGCTCAGCTGGATAAAGCAGTCACGTTTTAAGCGGCAATTCTTATATATAGTTAAATCAAATCCTCTTTAGGACGCCAGTCTCAAGGGATATGCACATAACCGTTGCGGCCTTAGAAACATATTTTTTCATTATTGAAATACCGCTTTCTTAAGGCCAGATGGATGTTTTTAATCACCTTAACAACGTGGTCTAATTTCGCTTGTTTGCAGATGCACGCATCGGCTATTTAGAACGCATTTAATATTTACACAGAATTGAGAGGACTTACGTTGGTGCCATTCTAGTGGATAGCGATCGCAAATTTAAAATGCCGGTGGTCTTTGTCGACACGGTAGACATTGGCGCTAGAGTAAGTGAACTGCGCGACGACAATTGAATCATGTAATATTTGGTGTGCAGCAAAAAATTCGGAGCAGATAGCGTTAGGAGCTACCGGCGGAGCTGTGAATTATGACTAGCGCAACAATTGTCTTGCCGAGATTCTCGATACGGTACGCTAAGGTATTAATAAGATCGAGTGCCTTTCTTGCAGAAATTTGCGGTATTTAAATAGTGGCTTCCACAAGAGACTTGGCGCGCGATAATGAGTTTTACCTTACAGATTGAAAATTTCTGACAAAAAGCGCCGTATCTTGGAGTTCCGTCAAAAGCTGCGCAAATAATTTTTCCCGTTTCATGAGAATGCAATATCTTTGCTACATTATCACCAGATGATTTTTACACCGTTCACTATTTGCATTGGGTATTTTCGATGAGTAAGCTTCCAATTTCGTTCGCGCTACTACTTTCCCTCGCTGCTTGCGGAGGCGGGAAAGACGGCTTGGTGCCGTCAACCGGCCCTATTTCTGTAACTAAAAATAATATTGGACAGACCGTACAGTTTCTTCTGATTGGTGATCAAGGGACTCAGCAACAAGATCAACTTGACGCAGCCCAAGCCATGCTCAAAACCTGCAAGGAGTTGAGTTGCGACTTCGTCGTGGCGTTGGGTGACAACATCTACAACGTTGGTCCGCTTATTGGCACAGATGACCCGCAGTTTGAGCTCGCATTTGAAACTCCGTACGCGGAGTTCGATATTCCGTTTTACATGACGCTTGGAAACCATGATAACGGGGGAAGTGGACATATCGTAGTCAATGGCGACCACGAAGTAGAATACACCTACAAAAAAGGGACCAGCGGTAAATGGAATATTCCAAGCCGCTATTACAACGTAAAGTTCGGTGATGGACTTGTCGAGATGTGGAGTTTGGATACCGACACCCTGACAGCAGGGGACAGCGTGAGTGGTATTCGGCTGGGACCTGATTTGATGTATTCGCGTGACGAACAGGTAGCGTGGATGAAGGATTCTATCGAATCAAGCAGTGCTAATTGGAAAATTGCATTTGGTCACTACCAATATGCAAGCGATGGCTACAAGGGGGATGGCAACAAGTTTCAGAAGGAAGCGCAACAGGAGTTCATGTGCGACAAAGTGCAGTTTTACTTCTATGGGCATCAGCATCAATTGCGCTGGGAGGCACCTCAAGAATCTTGTGGTCGTACAGCGTTCATTAATAGCGGCGCAGGAGCGCGAGGTGTGCATGAACCCGGATTCTCTGAAGATCTAGGCATCGTCGAAGAATTTACTTACGAAGACGAGACGGCCGCGTATTGGTGGATGGAATTTACAGCGACGGAAATGACCGCCATCGCTTACGCCACCAGTGCAGAAGATCCGTCTATTGCGACCGAGATATGGCGAACCACCAGATCTCTAAACGAGCTAGGTTGGGAGTCTGCTGAACAAGCTGACTAAATGCCAAGTGGTATTTACTTGCACGAAAAACAGTCGGCAATTTGCCGGCTGTTTTTTTGGTTTCAACGGTAAAGCCTAGGTTTTGAACTCTGTCATAGCTTCTCTATGGTCACGATAAGTACTTTTTTAGTATTCACTTTGCCCCCTCATTTTTTAGATTGGCGGCCGTGCTAGATCTGCGATGGTAGATTAAGTTTTGGGTAAGGGTGGTTTCTAGACCATGAAACAACATACTGCCTAAAGTTTCATATTCAGCCGCTTGCTGATGAAGCGTCAAGTCAATCTTGGGCCTGCTCTAAATCCAATCTTGGCGATTTTGAAAAAACGCCAAGCCCTGCTTCAAGCTAAAACGCATCGACAGTGCAGAATGGACACTGGCGGCTCCACTTACGGTTGCCGGCAGATGCTTATGGGCAAGATGGAAGAGCGAGTGGTCAAGACAAAGCATCAGTTTAGCGTGGTAAAGCTATGACCTGGGTGCAGTGGTTGAAACGAGTATTAGGCACTGATGTAAACACCTGTGCTGATAGCGGCGGAACCAGTAAAGGTTTTCGCCTGTATCGAGGATCAGTAAGGTAAAGACAAGATTCTGTCTCACCTTAAGAAAAAAGGACAGCCCTCTATCATCCCTCGATACACTAACCGAGCGCAGCCTAAAATTAGCTTTTTAGGCTGAGGCAGGGACAGGTTGATAATGTGATTAGCGGATATCAATAGGCGGCAGGGCAGCGCTACTAGCTTATGATGACTCCTGCTTGAAGAGAACTATAAATACTTGAGAAATAATTAGAATTGCTTGGAATCTAATTAATAAGAACAGTGTTTATTGAATATTGGCGATGATTTTTAACGTCGACAATCAGTGGCTAGGCCTTATATTCTTCCTGTCTTCTTCAGGTTGTTTGGTTAACCAGAGTGAGCCAGAATACTGAGATAGATTTTCGTCCTCCTTAGCGTGGCTTATCGCCGAAAATTAGTCATGCACCGCCCCAAGCACTTCATGCTGTGGCCACAGTTGCGCTACTCCTTGTTAATATTCCGACTATTTTTGGGCCTCTGGCGCACTTAAATGAAACATGTCTGCGCCCGCATGGCCGTCAATAATACTATACGGCTTGTCTTTTCAGATGAGCTGGAACCGCACTAGCGGCCAAGACCAATGTTGAACGACTTCGGCATAGACGGCGTGTGGATAGCTAAGCATGGCGGCATTCTACCCTGCATAGCAACGAATAAGCTGCTTGCTATAACAGCAAAATTTATCGCTGTAAATTCATGTTGCTAAATTACCTTGCGTTAATTGGCATATATGTTGCGTTGTACTTATTGCCACTTTTACTCAAGAAGAAAAGCAATATGAAAACTTCATACCTACTTACCGGCATTAGCTTGGCGATTATGAGCTTGAACTGCTTTGCTCACAACGGGGACCAGCACCAACCAACACCTCGCGATATAATCACTTTTGAGCTCAGCGGCAGCAGCGATGCAAGCAGCGAGCGCAAAGACTTAGAAACGAATATTTCAGATGATAATATTTTAGCGGCCGATGAAGCCGTATTCTGGCAGGGCACAGAAACTTTAGACGGCACGGTGGCAGACGCCGCTTGTACCGAAAGTATATGCCCAGAATACTTAATTGAGTTGACCGAGACAGGTGCGCGATTGCGCGTTGGTATCTCAACCCCGGTTCGCACAAACGCACTTACGGTTGAGATATTTAATCCCGCGGGAAACTTGGTAGCCAGTGATGAAACCACTAACCAATTCAACTCAGAAGCTTTAGTAGAAGACCCTGAACCGGGGCTTTGGAGTATACGCGTGCGACCCAGTGGTGCGGAAAAAGCCTCCTACCGCTTACGTGCAAAATTAGAATCGGTAACTCCCGAGCAGTTGCGATCCGAAGGCGAGGTGCGTGCACTTTATCCCAATCTTAGAACCGTGCCACCTTACGAACTGACCTTTACTGCACCAATTAATCCGCTTAATGGTGTTTACCCACCAGACAGCGTTAATCCACCTGCCTCAGTTTTGGGGGAGTCATTAATTAGTTGTTCTGCGGATGAGGCCGCACCCAAAGCATTGGGCGGCGCCGACGCTCAGGTATGTCTGCGTTTAACCTCGGGGCCCATAAATATCGGTGAAGGTATTTATGACATGCGCTTTCGTTTAACCGAAGACCTGCAAGACGGCGATGCCGAACTAAACCCAGAAGAAGCGATGTCGCGTATTGTGGTCGGTCCTATGGAACAGGCATTACATTACTCGGATGGCAGCATTGAGTTTTTAGACGCCGGCACCTATTCCTATCATCCGACCCACGCTCATTTCCACGATGACTTTATTCTGAGCTATTACCTATACAAGGTTATGGACCAGGATACGGGTTCAATGGAAAAAGCCGGTGCGGGCAGTAAATCCGGATTTTGTCCAGCAGACCAACTTTGGGGCAATTGGTACAAATTTGAGCAAGGAAATGAAATTCCAGGTGGCGACAGCCCAGGCGGTGGCTGCTTTTCGTTTAATAACGGTGTCGTTGGATTATCTGTTGGCTGGGGCGATGTTTATCGCTGGCAGCGACCTGGTCAGTACGTTGAGTTTTCTGGTCAAGGCAATGGCAAATACATCGTGCATGCAATGGTCGACGAATATAACAACGTCGTTGAAAGCGATGAAACCGACAATGTTTCCTATGCCTATATTGATGTTCAAGGCGAAGAAATTAGCATTTTGGAGCGTGGCTGGGGTATCTCACCATGGGACACAAATAAAGTAGTATTTAGTGGTCCTCATCCCAGTCAACGTAACATTAATGCCTTAAATGAAAGTGTTCCGTCAGCACCTCCTGAGCAAATTAGTAGCAATGGCGGTGGCGGCGCGATGCTGCAAATGCTGTGGCTGTTATTAGGCTTTACTGTGTTGGGTCAATATTTTCGTCGCCGGGTTTAGGCCCGACTAGCGCTAAGGTAATATAAGCGCAGTATCATACTGCGTTAACTACGCCTCTGCTTTGAGATAATCTGGTCGGAGGCGTTTTACTATCTGCCAAAAGGATTTGCTGCGAATTTAATTTTTGTGACTTTGACAAAATACCAAATGCTGCTTGAAGCTACAATGCAATAGCAGGATCAAATGTATACTGGCGTCTCTACTAATCGTCACTCGTAGATGTTGATGGGCAAGGTGGATATATTTACTGTGTTTTGCGTCCGAAGCATATTCACATAGAAAAGGTTTCGAGGCTTGAGAAGAGTTGAAGGCGCTCCCTCAAATCAGTTAGTTTGACTGATTTTAAAATAGCTTAATGGTTCAACTCGCTGATACTAATAGGCAGCAGATTAACGCGATTGGTTAATGATGGCTGTTGTTTGAAGAGAACTAGAAGTGCTTGAGAAATAACTAGAATTGCTTGGAATCTAACTAATAAGAACAGGATTTAATGAATATTGGCGATAATTTTGAACGCCGACAGTCAGTAGCTAGGCTTTTTATTCTTGCTATACTTTGTTCCGACAGAGGTTGCAGCTTAAAATTTGATGTCACTGATAATATTCTGTGAATAGCCCCACTTTTGCACAGCAATAAATAGTAGTTTGGTGAGTTCATATAGCGTCACTGTCCAGATTGCGCCGACAGTGCTTGTAATCCCCGTTATGGCGGTGACTGGCAGAAGGCCGGTACAGGTTATGGCAGACGAATATATACCTCCAGTTTTCAATACCACCGCGACTAAAAAGAGGGTCAGTATGCTGATAACTTCGGTCACGTGGAGCGCTCATCTGCCGGTCAACCACATTAGTATTACTGCAGTGCTGGCTCCGGCGATGATAAAAGCTGATGATAGAGAGTTTAATGCGTGAAAGGATCTGCTTCTGGAATGGCTGCCGGACTGTAGAGATTGACGTAAATAATATATAAGTAGGTGCTAAGTAAAATGCTGATAATAATTTGATCGCTGCTTTTTTGGTAACTCGGTACTCCTGACTGCCTCAGGGCAGTTGGCGCACCTTGCAGTAAAGTCCTTTTAGCGACCATGATGAATCACTTGTTATCATCACTCTTACTAGAGAGCTAGTGGTGACTGAAGTACAGCGGTTATTATTATTTTGAAGTAATACAATTTTGCAGTGGTGCTTGAGTGTAAGTAGTGTCGAGGTGACGCTACTATGGTCAGTATTTCACACGTTCTTTGGTTTGTTGGCTCCATCAAGAGGTTGTGATGATAAAGAAAGTGGTATTTTTAAGCCTAATTGTAGTCGTAGTGATCGTGTTTTTTGCCCTAGGATTTAATGAATATTTAAATCTTGAAGGGGTGAAAAAATTACAACTTGATTTAGCTCTTTGGCGGACTGATCAGCCGCTAATATTGGCAGTGGTGTTATTTGTATCATATGTGCTGATCACCGCGCTGTCATTGCCGGGAGCCGCGGTCATGACGCTATTGGTAGGAGCTATATTCGGATTGGGCTGGGGGCTGGTGATAGCCTCTTTTGCATCAAGTATTGGTGCGACACTCGCCTTCTTGATGACCCGTTATGTGCTTAGAGACACTGTGGAGAAGCGTTTTGGTGATCGCTTAAAAGCAATTAATGATGGGGTGGCGCGTGAAGGCAGCTTTTATCTCTTTAGCCTTAGGCTAGTGCCGATATTTCCTTTCTTTTTAATCAATATGTTGATGGCATTAACCCCGCTCAAGCTTAGGCAGTTTTATTGGGTAAGCCAGCTAGGTATGTTGCCGGGTACCTTGGTGTTTGTTAACGCCGGCAGCCAACTTAGTGATTTAACCAGCTTATCGGGAATATTGTCGCCTTCCTTGCTGTTTTCCTTTGTGTTACTGGGCTTCTTTCCCTTAGTGGCGAAAAAGGTTTTGGGGTGGCTTAGTACTAGAAAAAAAACTGCTAAGTGATTGCGGTTCAAAACATTTGACGGCAATCGGATTGTTATTGCCGGGGCAGGTAAGTCCAACGTCGCCCTAATTGAAGCCCATAAAATGGGAGCAATTGCCTCAGCGCTTGCTGTATGCGGAGTAAGACCTTAATGAAAACGGCAAAGCTTGCGTCGCAGCAGCGTCATGGACAGGAATATAGCTTGGCTGCATCTGGGCGGGTGATCAACTTTCAAGGCACTCTGAGGCGTGGCAATGATGCGATCTCTCGCACGGAGCTCGGCGTCGAGCTTCTGTAAAGCTGCGCTTAATTCGTCGATCCTTTGGCGGTCGATATTACCTTCAATGGCGGTGTCACAGGCACTCCCTGATGACGGCGTTAATATTCTCACCGGTATCCAGCCAATCTCATGCGACCGCGAGCAGCAGCAGATGATCGTTGCTTACCAGTCTGGCGTAGAATAGACAATTCGATTCCGTGGCACTGCTTTCCGCGGTTCGTCGCAAGCCATTTGCCAAAGGCTATTGCTTAAAGAATCTGCTATAGATGTGGCGATGTTAAAGAACAATAAGTGCTAAAGACAAATTTTCCCGATATCTTGCAGCCGATGTTGTTGGATCGTATTGGTTCACCTATGTAGCAGATCATCAAGCATGGTATGCGGTAGTAAATAGTTTGATTGGCAGCTTAAAAAATTTAAAGTAGCATTACTACACCCTAATATCTCTGGTGATCTATATTGACTCTGAGGTGGTGATCGTTGGTTTAGGTGAGTTTGTCGGAAGCAAATAAATACGTTGCTGGAGAGTGGCAAAAATGCAGGCTCCGCAGCGGCTTATGAAATGGTTATTGATGTTTTTTGCATGGCCAAGAGGTTAATATTTAGGTGAAATATCAAGTAATAAAAATATTTCGCGGTGTCTGCTACGGCCTATTACTACTGTGTGTAATCACGCCGTCAACAGCCGCCGAATTTTCGCATCTGGCTTGGGATAGCTTGCTGCAAAAGCATGTTGTGATGATTCAAGACGGGCAGGCTAGTCGTGTTGATTATGCGGCAATGAAAGATGATCGCAATACACTTCAAGCATACCTGGCAAGCTTGTCGGCAGTTAACCTGGAGGTGTTTGATTCTTGGTCTAAGGATCGGCAATTGGCGTTTTTGATTAATGCCTATAACGCCTGGACGATAGACCTGATATTAACTCGCTACCCGGATTTGGCGTCAATAAAAGAGCTGGGTTCGTTCTTTAGTTCGCCTTGGAAAAAAGAATTTATTCTTTTTTTGGGTGAGACTAGAAGTCTAGATAATATTGAACACACCCTGATTCGCGGTTCTGGTCGTTATAATGAACCTCGTATTCACTTTGCCGTAAATTGTGCCAGCATCGGTTGCCCTGCCTTGCTGAATAGCGCATACACTGCTGAAAAGCTTGAGCGCCAGTTAGATCTTGTTACTCAAAACTTTCTAAGTGACCGCAGTCGAAATTATTTCTCAGATGGTGAGTTATACATATCTTCTATCTTTAAATGGTATAAAACAGACTTTGAACAGGGCTGGGGTGGTGCAGATTCCGTGTCTGCTTTCTTGGCCGTGTATTCCGACATCTTGGGTTTAATTGGTCCGGCCCCGGGTATTATCGCCAACGGTGAGGCCGCAGTGATGCGATTGGGTGACGGCAGTTTGGGTATAAGTTATACCGACTATGATTGGGATTTAAATGATATTAGCAGATAGCAATCGACATTTAATGGCAATGATGGATCTCCCGCTTGAGCATCGGTGAGGCGGGGAGTGAAATTGCTCCCGCATTGTCGGTCGTCATTCCGGTATTGAATGAGGCGCCCGGATTAGCCTCGCTGTGTTCGACTTTGCGCAGCCAACTCGCTGATACCGACCACAGCATTGAGCTTATATTTGTTGATGGTGGCAGCACTGACGGCTCCGTCGAAACTATTGCAGGGCATGGGTTTCCTTGTTTGCTCAGTGGTCGAGGAAGAGCAGCGCAGATGAACCTTGGCGCCGCGGCGGCAACAGCGAATTATTTGTTATTTTTGCATGCTGATAGTGATCTACCCGATGCTGCTCTGGATAGGGTCATTTCCGTGCTCGATAAAGAGCTGTGGGGACGTTTTGATATCCGTATTAGCGGCGACGCTAAGATGTTTGGTGTTATTGCCTTCTTTATAAATTGGCGCTCACGTCTAAGTGGCATTGCTACTGGTGATCAGGGGATCTTCGTTCGCCGAAGCGTTTTTAACGCGGTCGGTGGCTTTCTGGATCAGACCTTGATGGAGGACATCGCCTTGTCGGCTGCACTTCGAAAATTATCAGCCCCAGTGTGCTTGCGCACTAAAATAACCACTTCAGGGCGGCGCTGGCAGCATCGTGGCATATGGCGAACTATTTTATTAATGTGGCGTTTACGGTTTATGTATTGGCGGGGTGTGTCGCCGCAAAGCTTAGCGAAACGCTATGAATAGTCCAAGGCAAAGTCGTTTATTGCGGCAAGTGGGTATTCAGATTATTGCTAAAGCCCCGCTGGCGGGATTGGCTAAAACCCGTTTGATACCAGCATTGGGTGCAGATGGCGCTGCTAGCTTAGCAAAAAAAATGCTCACTAAAATACTTCAAGACTGCGTGAGTCTGCTGGTAGATACACCGACTGAATATGTTTTTTCGGTGAACTTATGGATGACCCCTGCACCGCAGTCGCCGGCTTGGCAGACAGTCAATATTCCTGTTGGTATTGGGTTGTGTGAGCAGCGTGGTGACGACTTGGGTCAACGTATGGGCTATGCCGCCGCACAGAGTTTAGCGAATGTTGATGCGGTGATTATTATTGGCAGCGACTGTCCAGAAATTAACGCCTCAGTTTTGCGCTGGGCGGCCATAACGCTGCAAGAGCGTGACGCCTGCTTTGTGCCATGTGCAGACGGCGGTTATGCCCTAATTGGTATGCGCAGATATGAGCCGCGCTTATTTGCCAATATGCCCTGGAGCACCGACAAGGTCGCTGAGCTAACGCGGCGACGATTGCTGGAATGTGGACTAAGCTATACCGAATTCACACCTGTTCACGACATTGATGAGGCCGCAGATCTGCAGTATTTACCTTCAGAATGGCCGGAGTCAGCGAGCGGGAAATCTCTCTTTTAGTGAAAGTTCAGGAATCAAAATGAATGCACAGGGTCGCTTAATTTCACGTTTTCTCGATGAGCTATCACCGGGGACAGTGGAGTGGATCGGTCTGCGCCCCGCGCGTAAAGAGCCCATGGTTACGGTGACGCAAACACTGGCGATTGCAGATCGGGGCCTGCGCGGTGATCGTCGCCTTGAGGGTAGCAAGGGGTCCGCCAGACAGGTAAGTATTATTAGTGTTGAGTTTGTTCGCGCTATTGCCGAAAACATCGGTGTTGAGCATATACCCGTGGATATATTGAGAAGAAATTTATTAGTGTCAGGCATTAATCTGAATGCCCTGCGGCATCAGTATTTCAAAATTGGCGATGCAATTTTTCAAGCTACTGCGCAGTGTCACCCGTGTTCTCGCATGGAAACTGCGCTTGGAAAGGGCGGTTTAGTGGCAATGTTGGGTTATGGCGGGCTATGTGCCAAGATTTTAGAATCTGGCGAAATTAAGCGCGGCGATAAGCTTATTTATTTGCCACCCAATAAATACCAGGAGCGCCAACTAAGCTTGTACTAATATTATTCCGGGTATTCCCTAGCGGTGTCCACGCGGCGTATTTGGCGTGCAAAAAATGCCCATATCTCTGCAGGTCCATCTATCTCTTTACTGGTGGCGCCTAGTATTCGCGGCGGTCGAAAGTGCTCCTGAGGAATAGTGTGCCCGCCACCGACAATGGTATATAGAATCACCTCTGGGTGTTCGCCGTCGCGCCACGCATAATACTCGGTTGCGGTGGGGTCATCCGGGCGATTGCTTTGGAAGTGTTTGGTTTCGCTGGGAGCGTCATGGTAGCCAGCCTTGCGTGCAAAGTGCTGTGCACTGCTTATGGATGACAACACCTGGCCACGGTTGCCGACACCGAATAAGCTCGCTCGGCCGCCGTAGTAAGGGTTTATTGGGTCTTCAGTACCGTTCATTATGAGTACCGGAACGGCTTTACCGGTATCTTCGCAGGCTAGGTTGTCAGCGGTGGGCAAACTTGCACTAATTGCGGCTATGCCGGCGATAGCATTGGGGTGTTCCATGGCAAAGCGAAAACCTAAATGTCCGCCATTAGAATAACCGGCAATAAAAGTCTTGGCGGTGTCGCTGCCGTAGCGCTGATGGAATTCACTTATTAGCGATGTAATAAATTTTATATCATTGATGTTTTCTGCGCGCGCCGGATATTTTGCCTCAGCCCTACAATCGTTCCAGTTTTTTTTGTATCCACTAGGGTATACCACAATAAATTTGTGATGCTCGGCGAGCTGTTCAAATTGGTAGGCGGTGGACTCACGCACGCCGTTTACGGTTTGCAAAGAGCTGTGGAGCATAAAGACCAGCGCCGAATCCTTAGCTAGCTTAGTCGGTATATAAGCTGTGTAGCTGCGCTCTCGTCCTTCTATGGTGATGGTGCCCTCATTTAGCTCCCCGGTCAGCAGGGTTCGCGGCGGAGCCGTGCTATAGCCATAGTAGCTATATAGCAGTGTGCTAATAGCTGCGATACTAATAATGACGAGTAAAATAAAGCGAATGATGCGCACGGTGCACTTCTTTATTGATGAGTGTTTTGTTCTTAGCTATTATTTTGATAGCTATCAAAATATAGTTTATTTCTGTATTTTATATAATGTTTATCAATTATCCATAATAACAAAAAACTGATTCTATATCGCGGTCTCGGCGCGGTCTCGGCGCGGTCAGTAGCTGGGATCACTACTCAATGGCGCTACTATAATTGTTTGTTGTAGGTATTAGGAGCTTTAGTTTTCTGTGCTGCCATGACGCCCTGAACCTTGTTCAAAGCGCTGTGCTCCCGACATGGTTTCGCCGCTGGAAAAGATCTCCATTCCCAAGCTAAATTCATTGACTATAGCCTCGGCTTCATTCATTCCCCATTGCTGGTAGGCGCTGCGTCGGTCACTGCGCATACATTTTTGAGGAAGCGCGGCAATCTGGAGTGCGAGCGCTTCAGCGCTATCGCGCAGCTGATCGGCAGCCACCACACGGTTTGCTAAGCCGATGGCAAAGGCTTCCGTGGCGTCAACAGCGCGGCCAGTGAGAATCATATCCATGGCCCGGCTCGCGCCGATTAAACGTGGCAGTCGCACTGTACCACCGTCGATAAGCGGCACACCGAAGCGTCGGCAGAATACGCCAAACACCGCCCGCTCGGTGACAATTCGCATATCGCACCACAGGGCCAGTTCTAAGCCGCCGGCAACACAGTAGCCATCAACAGCGGCAATAACGGGCTTGCTCAGCTCCAGTCGACTTGGCCCCATAGGGGCGATACCGTCGATATTGAGAGGGTTGCGTCTGTCCGGGTCTTCACTCGCAATGGCCTTTAAATCGGCTCCGGCGCAGAAGTTGTGTTCTGCTCCACTTAAAATGGCTACCGAAAGTTCGGCGTCGGTGTCAAAGTCTTTAAACGCATCAGCCAAGGCCTTAGCTGTTTTTCCGTCTACCGCATTGCGAACGTCGGGACGATTTATGGTGACCCAAAGTAGGGGCGGGCAGCGTTCAATAATGACTGTTTGCGGTTCTGACATAATATATACCGTATTATTTTTATAGGCGGCTGTTGCTATGCATTGTGGCACTTTTTTAGCGGTAATGTCTTAAGGTAGTACTTTGTGCTTGCCTTGGCCGGTGTCTACTTGATGGGTGGGCTAAAGTGGGTGGCGATGTCCAAGCTTTGGGAGTAATTATTAGGTGTGGCCTATCGCTTATTTGTAGCGACGGTATTGCCGCCATGACCACTCGTCATATTGCGAGTTATATGAGTACCACAGAGACCAGGGTCTACCCGAAGTGCGCGCGGTAAGGGCGGCGACTGATGCGCATCTGCAAGCTGAGATAAAGAGTGGGCGGCAGAATATCTATGGGGCTGCTGAGTTTTTATATTGCGATTATTCCACTTGCGGTAACGATTTGGCGCTGCAGTTAGGTAGTTAATGGTGTTGCCGCCAAGCAGCATCCCCCGTTAGGCTCGCTTACGGCACGTTTTTTTGAGTTTCAGCGCGAGTGCGTACTTTACTCTGAGTCAGGTGCTGCGCCCTTGGTTTAATGACTAATAAGGATTTGCACCGAATCACCTTTGGTGCGCGATTCGTAGCAGGCGATAGAGACGCTGTGGTCTTCTAGACACTGTCCCGTTGCAAGGCTAAAGTGTTGTTTATAAATTGGTGACGCCACGGCGAGTGTGCCCTTTATGCTGCAAATAATGCCTCTGGAAATCACGTTGGCATTGCTGAAAGGGTCTTTATTAGCCAGTGCATAAACGGCGTCATCTACACGAAATATTGCCACTTGAGTTTCGTCAATTAAGGCGGCAACACCGGTGTTCAGTAGTATGTCATCGAGGTGGCAAACAGTTGTCCACGACATGGGATAGTCCTCATATAAATATAGTATCGATCAGCCGCTAGTTTTTGGCTGGTTGGCGCCTTAGTTGGTGGTGTTTAAACAGTCGCTATTAAATGGGCGTCGGTAATTTTTTTGGTTTCGGGCGCTGGGCGAATCTGAGCGCGCTCCTGAATAAATACAATTTCCTTGTCGCTTTTGTCGGTATTCACAAAGCTGCGGAACTGTTTTAATTTGTCTGGATTTTCAATAGTAGTTTTCCATTCGCATTGATAGGTGTTCACTACGTTTTCCATTTCGGCTTCAAGGTCGGCACAAATGCCCAGTGAGTCGTCGATAATGACCTTGCGCAGATAGTCTAGGCCGCCCTCTAAGTTCTCCATCCACACTGAGGTTCGTTGTAGCCGGTCTGCGGTGCGAACATAAAACATCAAGAAGCGGTCGATATATTTTACCGTGGTAGCGGTGTCGATATCTGAGGCAAACAGATCTCCGTGGCGTGGCTTCATGCCCCCGTTGCCACACAAATACAGATTCCAGCCCTTTTCGGTGGCGATAATACCAACATCTTTGCTCTGCGCTTCTGCACATTCACGGGTACAGCCCGACACTGCCATTTTTAGTTTGTGAGGCGATCGCAGCCCTTTATAACGGTTTTCTAGGTCGATGGCTTGGCCGACACTGTCTTGTACGCCATAGCGGCACCACGTTGAGCCGACACAAGATTTAACCGTCCGCAAAGACTTTCCGTAGGCGTGACCGGACTCAAAGCCAGCGCTGATCAATTCTTCCCAAATAAGCGGAAGTTGATCGAGAGTGGCACCAAATAAATCAACCCGCTGGCCGCCGGTAATTTTGGTATAGAGATGATATTTTTTAGCGACTTGGCCGACGGCAATTAAGCCATCTGGGGTAACCTCACCACCGGCCATACGCGGCACCACAGAGTAGGTGCCGTTCTTTTGCATATTGGCTAGGTAGCGGTCGTTAGTATCTTGGAGGCTGGCGTGCTTGGGCTCTAGGATATAGTCGTTCCAGCAAGAGGCAAGAATAGACGCGCTGGTGGGCTTACAAATTTCACAACCGTGGCCCGTACCGTGTTTTTTTAAAAGCTCAGTGAAGGATTTAATTTCGCCGACTCTAACCAAATGGTAAATTTCCTGGCGGGTATAAGGGAAATGCTCACAGAGATCGGTATTGACCTCGACGCCCATTTTGGTAAGTTCAGCATTAAGTACCTGCCCGACCAGTGCGGTGCAGCCGCCGCAGGTGGTCGCGGCCTTGGTGCCCGCCTTCAGATCGCCGACGGTGATGGCGCCGGCTTGCACCGCGGCGCATAGATCACCCTTGCTGACGTTGTTGCAGGAGCATATTTGGGCGACATCAGGCAGGGCATCCACCCCAAGGCCCACTCCTGAGCTGCCGTCTAAGCTCGGTAGGATCATACTTTCTGGTTGTTCGGGCAGGGTGATTTTGTTTAGTGCGAACTGCAGCAGCGTACCGTAGTCATTGGCTTCCCCAATCAACACCGCGCCCAGCAGGTGTTGCCCGTCTTCGCTAACCACAATTTTTTTGTAAACTTCAGCTTTCTCGTCAATAAAGGTATAGCACTTGGCGCCGGCTGTGCTGGCATGGGCGTCGCCGATAGAAGCAACATCAACACCCATTAGCTTAAGTTTAGTGCTCATGTCGGCGCCGGTGAAGCTTGTCGCTTTAATACCCCCTAAGACATGGTCCACTGCGGTGCGGGCCATGTCCCAGCCAGGCGCGATAAGACCATAAATACGGCCGCCCCACAGCGCACATTCACCAATGGCGTATATGGCCGGGTCAGACGTTTGGCAATAGTCGTTAATCACGATACCACCGCGCGCGCCGATCTCCAGTTCACTTTGGCGAGCAAGTGTATCTTGCGGACGAATACCGGCGGAAAATACTAATATATCGGTTTCCAGTTCGGTGCCGTCGGCAAATTGCAGTTTATGAACGCAGTCTTTGCCGTCAATGATGTGTTGGGTGTTTTTCTGGGTGTGCACTGACACGCCGAGGTCTTCAATTTTCCGCCGCAGCAGGGCGCTGCCGCCCTCGTCAACCTGCACGGCCATAAGGCGAGGAGCAAATTCGATAACGTGGGTTTTTAAGCCCAGATCCTTTATCGCCTTCGCCGCCTCTAGGCCGAGTAAGCCGCCGCCGACAACGACGCCGACCTTGGCATTTGTGGCGGCGGCGGTAATGGCCACCAAATCTTCAATGGTGCGGTATACAAAGCAATTTTTACGGTCGTGGCCGGGTACCGGTGGCACGAATGGGAATGAGCCGGTCGATAAAATAAGTTTGTCGTAGCTATATTTTTGGCCTTTATCGGTGCTGACACATTTAGCGGCGCGATCAATCCTAATGACTTTTTCATTACTAAAAGCGGAGATGCCGTTGTCACCGTAAAAACCTTCTGCAACCATGTTTAACGACGCGGCTTCTCGAGTTTCAAACCACGCCGTGAGATGGACTCGATCGTAAGCGTGACGTGGTTCTTCGCCAATGACGGTAATATCGAATCGATTTGACTGACCGCTCTCGACAAGCGATTCAATAAATTGATGGCCAACCGGCCCATTGCCAACAATGAGCAGACGTTGTTTGTTAGTCATTCTTACATCCTTAAATATTTGCGCGGGTATCAGGCTTTGTTGTGGCGGTTTTACGCACGTGTAAGCTACTTACAAGCTTAAAAGCAAAACCTATGCCACTGCTTGATTTAATATTTAAGTTGCTGATATTAAACAATATAAAATATATTTTCGGTCGTTTAGGAGGTGAATTTTAGTAAAAGTGAGACGCAGTCTGAGGCTTGATAGGGCGCGACGACCTAAATTAGTGCGGTATTTGCTTGGTTTAGGTGCCGGTATTTAGCTCTACTTTGGTGCGTTAGCACAGGGAGAGGTATTTTTATTAATATTAATATATAAAAAACAATGGCTTAAGCTAGATTTGGCATGGTGGTGAAACTCGTTGGCATAGTGATTGCTGACGCAAGCTTAGATTCCGTAACACCTCTATTGGAGCTGGTCATGTCTTCCTCGACCCTTAATGTGCTTGATCTCAAGCAAGATAAAATTCGCCTACTGCATCTTAGTTGGTTTGCTTTCTTTCTTACTTTTTTAGTGTGGTTTAGCTTTGCGCCGATGCTGTCGTCCATTCAAGAGGCATTTGATCTAAGTGGTCAGCAGGTTAAAGCCTTGATGATTTTGAATGTTGCCTTAACGATCCCGGCGCGAGTAGTGGTGGGTATGTTAGTAGACCGTTTCGGCCCGCGTATTGTCTTCAGTGCGCTACTTATTATTGGCGGCGTTGTGTGTGTGGCATTCGCGATGGCGGATAGTTACGAAATGATCGCGCTGCTGCGCTTTTTAATGGGCTTTATCGGTGCTGGGTTTGTTATCGGTATTCGTTTAGTCGGTGAGTGGTTCCCCGCGCGCCAAGTTGGTTTGGCGGAGGGCGTATATGGCGGTTGGGGCAACTTTGGTTCTGCTGCCGGTGCAATGACCTTGCCGACCCTCGCACTCTATTACGGTGGCGACGACGGCTGGCGCTACGCGATTGGAACTACTGGCGTCTTGGTATTCTTTTATGGCTTTTTCTTTTATTGGCGCGCCCGCAATACCCCAAAGGGTGCTACCTATTTTAAGCCGAAGAAGTCCGGGGGGTTGGTGGTGAGTAACAAGCGCGATTTAGTTTTTTATATTGCCATGTGTGTACCTATGTACCTCGCTTTGGCGGTATTGACTTGGAAGTTATCGCCGGCGAATCTAGGTTTGTTGAGCGAGTTCGCTTGTATGGCACTATACGTGGTGTTGGGGGTCCTGTTTGTGGTGCAGGTTAGCCAGATATTACGAGTGAATAGTGATGTCCTGAGCAACGTCCCTATTCCACTTATGCAGCAATATAAGTTTAAGCAAGTGGCCATTCTTAACGTTGCTTACTTTGTGACCTTTGGCTCTGAATTGGCGGTGGTATCTATGTTGCCGCTGTTCTTTATGGAGACGTTTACACTGAGTCCGGTGCAGGCTGGGATGTTGGCGTCGGGCTTTGCATTCATGAACTTAGTTGCTCGTCCCGGTGGTGGTTATTTATCCGATAGATTTGGTCGTCGTAAATCGCTGTCAATTTTGGTTTCTGGTCTGACCTTGGGTTATATGGTCTTAAGTCAGATCGACGCTGCTTGGTCGATTTGGCTGGCAGTAGTGGCCACTATGTGCTGTTCATTTTTTGTGCAGGCTGGCGAAGGTGCGGTATTTGCTATTGTTCCACTAGTTAAGCGCAGTATGACTGGCCAGATTGCCGGTATGACCGGGGCGTATGGAAATGTGGGCGCAGTAATATTCTTAACGGTTTTGTCATTTGTTAGTACGGCGGACTTTTTTATGGTGATTGCAGCCTGTGCGGCATTGGTATTTGTGGCGGTGCAGTTTATGGAGGAGCCCCAAGGCCATACTGCAGAATTACATGATGACGGCAGTGTTGCCTTGATTGAGGTAAGTTAAAGTGCATCTTTACCTGATTAGTTGGGACGCTATGTGATGCATTTTGACGGGGGTTTAAAACTGTCCATTGCCCAGCACAGCAGTGCTGGGCAAAAAGCGGTTAACGAAGATAGTCTTGGTATTCGGGTGCCAGATGGTCAGCAAATCACCACCAAGGGCGCCGTGTCTGTTATTGCTGACGGCGTGTCTGCGGCGGAGGCAGGGAAAGAAGCTGCAGAAACTTGCGTGACCAGTTTTTTAAGCGATTACTACTCTACTCCTGATTCATGGTCTGTTAAGCGCTCTGCGCAGCAAATTCTAAATGCCTTAAATCGTTGGTTGTATGGGCAAGGCCAACATTATTTGCAGGCTGAAAAAGGCTACGTGTCTACGCTAAGCATCGCCATTTTTAAATCACAAATAGTGCATTTATTCCATGTTGGCGATAGTCGAATTTATCGTTTGAGGGCTGGCTTTCTCGAACAGCTTACCCGAGATCACGCTACGCCTATCGGTCATGGGCGGTCTTACCTAACTCGTGCAATGGGTTTGGATATAAATTTAGACGTGGATTATCGCGCGGTTGACGTCGCTGTAAACGATATTTTTTTATTGACTACTGATGGTGTTCACGACGTTCTCAGCAGTTCACGTATGCAGGCCTTAATTAGTGAATGTGGTGAGGATCTTCAGACGGCCGTCCAACTTTTACTAGATGAGGCTTTGGCTGCAGGCAGTAATGATAATTTAAGCTGTCAGTTGTTACAGGTTGATGCCCTGCCATTAGAAGATGCCGGCGATGTGTATCGTAAATTGACTGCGCTGCCGTTTCCTCCGCTGCTGAGTGCGGGAATGGTTCTTGATGGCTTGGTGGTCGAATCCGAGATCCATGCAAGCCCGCGCAGTCAGCTATACCGAGTATTTGATGCCATAGCAAATTGTCACTACGTTATGAAAACGCCGTCAGCAAACTTTAGGGACGATCCGGCCTATATAGAACGGTTTATTTTAGAGAGTTGGATTGGTCGGCGTATTCAGAGTGACTATGTCATTGACATTATTGAACCATTAACTTCGCCAAGCTGCTTATATTATTTGTCTGTTTACTCGCCGGGACTAACACTCGGGCAGTGGATGACAAAAAATCCTCGGCCCGCTACTCAAGCGATGCTAGATATCATTGTGCCGGTGGCAAAAGGCCTGCAAGCAATGCACAGGCGAGATACTTACCACCAAGACGTTAAACCCGACAATATCTTAGTGGGTGATGATGGCGCGATTAAAATTATCGACTTTGGCTCCTGTTATATTGCTGGTTTGGCGGAGATAGCTGTGCCTATAGAGCGTGATAAGGTTCTAGGGACTGCGCAATACTCAGCGCCGGAGCACGTGCTTGGCCGGCGATCGAGTAGCAAAGCAGATCAATTTTCACTGGCAGTAATTGTTTTCGAGATGCTCACTGGCCAGCAGCCCTACCAAGGTCGCTTGCAAAACTCTACAACGACGGCAGCATTTTCTCGCTTGGAGTATCTGTCGGCCTGTCATTACAACCCGCATGTTCCCCTGTGGTTGGATGCCGCGTTAAGTCGTGCTTTAAGTATTAGCCCCGAACTGCGCTATAACGACGTGTCAGAATTTGTGTATGACCTAGAGCATCCTAATCAAGTATTCATGAAAAGTGAGTTCCAACCTTTATTGGCGCGTAACCCAGTGCGAACCTGGCAGGGAGTTTCTCTGCTCCTGTTCGCGTGTTTGCTGTGGACCTTACTGCGTTAAATTTCTTAAATATAATATTTTTTAAGTTTCGGCTTTGTGGCTTCAAAAGCAGTTAACGAATGTGTTTTTAATAAGATTTTATAATGCCCCTTATTCGAAAGGTGAGGTGATCTTATTTTTGGAGATATTATTTTGAAAATCATTAACCTTCTAAGCGCAGTTATTATTGTTGCTGCGCCGTTTTTTTCTCAAAATGCTTTTTCAGCGGATTCACTTGCTGACGCTTTTGGCAGTAGTGAGGCGCATTTAAATTTGCGTTTTCGCTACGAGTCAGTAACCGAAGATAGAAATAGTGGTGAGAATAACGGCAGTGCGTTAACCCTCAAGACTCGTTTAAATTTTAAAACAGGTGGTTATCAAGGGCTTTCTGGCTTTATTGAAATGGACGATGTGAGCAATTTTGCGGGTAGTTCAAACGATAGCGTTAATGGCAACGCGTTCGAGCCATTAATTGCGGACCCCGTCGGCACCGAAGTTAATCAAGTCTTTTTGGCGTATAAAAATTGGGATACTGAATTCAAATACGGTCGCCAGCGTTTAGTTTTAGATAATCATCGATTTGTTGGTCACGTTGGTTGGCGTCAAAATGAACAGACATATGATGCGTTCACTATTGCCAATAGCAGTATGGAAAATTTAAAGCTTACTTACGCGCATATTTCAAATGTGAATCGTATTTTCGGCGAAGCTAGTGTCGTCGGTGATACTGAAATGGACTCACATATACTTAATGCAAATTATACTTTCGCCGCGGGCAGTTTGACCGCTTACGCCTACCTGTTGAAAACAGATGATAATTTTGCCGGCTTTAAGCGCATGGATACCGATACCTATGGCCTGCGTTGGCAGGGCGGAGCGGGCATTGTTACTTATAACCTTGAGTATGCTGCTCAGCAAAGTGCTGGCGATAATCCCGCAGACTACACTGCAGATTATATGCTGGCAGAGGCGAAAATAAACTTAAGGCCTGTTGCTATTGGTTTTGCTTGTGAAGTCTTAAGTGCAGGTGGTGACGGTTTTTTTATCACGCCCTTGGCGACACTGTTTAAATTTCAAGGTTGGACAGACAACTTTCTTAACAAAGGGCTAGGTAATATCAGCGAGGGTATAAACGATGTGTATATGACGCTGTCGGGTACTGCTTACGGATTGAATTGGCAGTTGGCTTACCACGACTTTAGTTCTGATCAAGATAGCGCCACAGGCGGTAGTGATCTTGGTACTGAAATCGGTGGTTTTATTGGAAAAGGCTGGGGGCCTTATTCGGCAGAGCTGCGCTATGCAAGCTACAGTGCAGGGGATACAAAGCCGTTTAACGGTGGAAGCTTAGTGCTGCTTGATACTCAGAAAATATGGTTTACCTTCAATATCAATTTTTAAGTGTCGCAGAGCATCTGAAGTTAGTTGCGTTAGCAGATGGCTGAGGTGATGAGTTTTTGCTAAATTTATAGATTTTGCACCTAAAAACGGTATTATTTTGCAGTTCCACTTTATGCTTGAATAGTAATCTAAGGCCTAAAAGGCAACTGTTCGGCGCTAAGAGAGTGCGCTTTCCATAGAGCTACCCAGTAGTGGTATTACGGCCGCGTTATTAAGATTAAGTGGCGTTGGTATTAGGCCGCCGTGGCCATCCATCCCCTAGTCCGTCAACCAGTTTGGTCACCACGTCTAAGGCTTATGCTGGCAGTGGCAAAACAGTGTCCAGAGTTGTATTTAGTGTGTGGCTCACTTGAGCTGCGATGCTACTAATAAGCTTATTATCATCTATTAGACCGGTTGCCACAGGGAGGTTGGTTTTGCTTGCAATGCGGCATACCTGAGGAAAAAGGCCCCCAAGAGTCCAGTAGACTGAGCTTGAGAGTGCCGCAGATAGCACCGTGTTAATTAGTGTTAGATTTAAAGGTTTTATCAAAGCTAATAAAATAAACGTCTGCATAAACGAGCCGGCGCTACTACCCGCGATGGGTAAGTATTAGGTCGGCAACATGAAAATACCCTGTCAGCATCGGCTTTTTAAGCGAAATGATATCTAGATCCCGATTTTGCTTCAATGCAGAGCCCTGCGATCCAGCGTCAATAGTCGGCCTTCTTGTTTGATAAAAAGCGCGATTGCCGATGAAAATATGCACACTTATTGCGGCGCTAGTGTTTGGGTGTCGCAAGTAGGTAGTAATGTTCATGCTGGGCTAAGTCGTCCCAAGCAAAATCAGCAAAGGTTTATATACTTAATGGAGTCGCTGACGCCCAGCGATTTAATACTCGGCCCTTAGTCTTTAGTTTCTAAATCCCGGTAGGCTATTTTGACCGGTGTGTTAGCGTAGAGCTGGCGCGATAGCGGTGATACCATGCCACACAGAATTTTCTGTGTGGCGTTTTAATTTATGCATCTCCATATTTTGGGTATTTGCGGTACGTTTATGGGCGGCTTGGCGATTCTCGCGCGGGAGTTGGGGCACACCGTGACTGGCTCCGATGCCAATGTGTATCCGCCGATGAGCACGCAGCTGGAATCGCAGGGTATTACTCTGATGCAAGGCTATGATCCCGCCCACTTATCCCCCGAGCCAGATCTTGTGATTATCGGCAATGCGATGTCTCGCGGCAATCCTGCGGTCGAGCATGTTTTGAATCGCGGTATTCCCTATACGTCTGGCCCGCAGTGGCTCAGTGACCATGTATTGCAAAGTCGTTGGGTGTTAGCTTGTGCCGGGACCCACGGCAAAACGACCACCAGCAGCATGTTGGCCTGGGTTTTGGAAGACTGCGGCTATCAGCCGGGGTTTTTGATTGGTGGTGTGCCCGATGATTTTGGCTTGTCCGCGCGGCTGGGTGGAAGTGACTTTTTTGTTATTGAGGCCGATGAGTACGACAGCGCTTTTTTTGATAAGCGCTCTAAGTTTGTTCATTACCGTCCTTACACTGCTATTTTGAATAATCTTGAATTTGACCATGCCGATATTTTTGATGATTTGGCTGCCATTCAGCGACAGTTCCACCATTTGGTGCGGACCGTGCCGGCTATTGGCCGTATTATTGTGCCCGCCGCAGAAGCTGCTCTGGATGAGGTGCTTGAAATGGGGTGCTGGAGCGAAGTGGAGCGCTTAAGTAGTCATCGCGATCAGCTCGCGGATTGGCAGGCTGAAGTACGGAGCGATGATTTCTCGAGTTTTGGGGTGTTTTATTGCGGGGTGTTGCAGGGCGCTGTGACGTGGTCGCACACCGGCGCGCACAATGTGAATAACGCCCTAGCGGCGCTTGCTGCCGCGCATCATATTGGTGTTCAGCCAAAAGACGGTATCGCTGCGCTGTGTCAGTTTCGCGGTGTGAAGCGGCGGATGGAGTTATTAGGCACCATTGCAGGCATTGCTGTTTACGATGATTTTGCGCATCACCCCACAGCCATAGCTACTACCTTAGAGGGATTGCGGGGCAGGGTGAGTAGCGGCCGAATTGTGGCGTTGATTGAACCGCGGTCTAATACTATGCGTATGGGTGTTTATAAAGATCGTTTGGCGCCGGCTACCGCCTGCGCAGATGAAGTAATTTGGTACCAGCCTCCGGGTTTGGATTGGTCTTTGGATTCGGTGATTGCCGAGAGTCCAAGTCCCGCCCGTTTAAGTACCGATCTTGATGGCACTGTGCGCGAATTGCTTGGTTCGCTAAAAACTGGTGATCATTTGGTCATTATGAGTAACGGCGGATTTGGCGGTGTGCACCAAAGGCTGTTGAATGCTTTGCGAGCGCGTTGGGAGAGTAGTTAATGAAGTCAGTAACTTTGGCAATGACGGGTGCGTCAGGTGCCCAATACGGTTTGCGGTTGTTGGAGTGTTTGCTTGGCGCCGGTTGTGAGGTGCATTTTATGATCTCAAAAGCGGCCTTGTTAGTTGTTGCAACCGAGACCGATCAACCTTTGCCTGGGCGCCCGAGTATTTTATCTAAGCACTTGTGTGAGCGATTTTCTTGCACGCCAGATCAGCTTAAAGTTCATGGTCCAGAAGATTGGATGGCGCCAGTGGCCTCGGGTAGTGGCGCGCCCTCGTCGATGGTGGTGTGTCCTGCCAGTACTGGGACACTGTCTGCTATTGCCTGTGGCGCAAGTAATAATTTAATTGAACGCGCCGCCGATGTTGCACTCAAAGAACGTCGTCAGTTGATACTCGTGCCCAGGGAAATGCCGCTATCGGCGATTCATTTGCAGCATATGCTTAGTTTAGCGCAAATGGGCGCGACCATTATGCCTGCGTCACCGGGATTCTATCGGCAGCCTGAAAGTGTGGCTGATCTGATTGATTTTGTTGTCGCGCGTATTCTCGATCATCTTGGTGTAGCGCAAACCTTGCTGCCACGTTGGGGTGAGAAATCTTAATTTTTTAGGCTACCGCGGTGGTCATTTAGAATAAAACCAGTACCGGCAATAAAAATATTCCGGCATAAATGATTTATTGAGGATTTGGCATGTCTGCGGCGTTATTTTCACTGTACCAACGCATCGTTTTAAAAAATGCTTTTTGGGTGATGGCGCTGCTGTTATTCGGTGTAGGTTGGCTGGCAACGTATATTCCTACCATGCAACTAGACGCTTCCGCTGACGCTTTGGTTTTAGAGGGCGATACCTCGCTTGAATACTACCGTGAAATTAGTAAGCGCTACGGTGCGGAAGATTTCTTGCTAGTGACCTATCAGCCCAAGAATGATCTATTCGCTCCCGAGCAATTGAAAACCCTCGGTGAATTACGCCGGCGTATGGCAGCACTGCCAAATGTGTCATCCGTGAACTCCATATTAGATGTGCCCTTATTGCAAAGCCCGCGAGTGTCTTTAAGCCAGGTAACGAGCGGCGATATACCGACCTTGCGAACGCCGGGGATCGATATCGAGCAGGTGAAGCGAGAGCTGGCAACTAGTCCAATTTATAAATCTTTGTTAACCAGTGCTGATGGTCGCACGACGGCACTTCAGGTTAATCTGCAGCGTGATGAGCGTTATTTTAAGTTGCTTGACGAGCGCGATGTACTGCGAGCAAAGGCTGGCAAAAACACTTTAACAGATGCCGAGGACACCGAACTTGCTACGCTAGAAACAACCTTTGCAGATTACACTGGCGAGGTTCATGAGCGACAGGCAGAACTGGTTGCGCAGGCCCGGGTTATTGTCAACGATTATCGCGGTGATGCAATTGTGTTTCTTGGCGGCGTGCCGATGATTGCCGTGGATATGATCGCCTTTGTGAAAAGTGACTTACGGGTGTTTGGCAGCGGTATTCTGCTGTTCATCGTGGTGTTGTTAGTGGCTATTTTTCGCAGTTGGCGCTGGATGCTGCTGCCGCTGTCAACCTGCGTACTGACGGTAGTGTTTATGCTGGGTCTACTCAGCTTTTTAGATTGGCGTTTGACGGTTATCTCCGCAAATTTTGTCGCCTTGCTGCTCATTATCACCCTGTCGGTAACTATGCATTTGGTGGTGCGCTTTCGAGAGTATGCGGCGGCCCAGCCCAATGCAGATCAGTTTACTTTAGTCTCCGAAACCGTCGGGATTATGTTGCGGCCCTGTATTTACACCTCTTTGACGACTTTGGTGGCGTTTGCCTCTTTGGTAGTGAGCGGAATCCGGCCGGTTATTGATTTTGGCTGGATGATGACAATGGGCGTACTGGCAGCTCTGACGATGACCTTTATCGTGCTGCCATGCGTACTGATGCTGTTAAAGCCCCGTGTTGAGACTGGAGGTGGTGATGATTCGGCTACGTTTACCCGCTATTTTGCGGCGGCGACGGAGCATTATGGCAAGACGATATTACTCGTGTCGGCGGGCTTGTTAATGCTGAGCGTGTGGGGAATTACCCAGCTAAAAGTAGAGAATCGTTTTATTGATTATTTTCATGACACCACTGAAATTTATCAGGGCATGGAGACTATTGACTCGGAACTGGGCGGTACCATTCCGCTCGATATTATTTTAGATCTCCCCAAAAAGCAGCCGGTGGCTGCTAAAGCTGCGGCTTTTGAAAATGATTTCGCCAATGATTTCAGTGATGATTTTGGTGACGACTTCGGTGGCGGCAGTGGCGCCTCGCAAAGTGAGTGGTTTACGGTTGCAGGCATGAAGCGTGTGCAGTCAGTGCATGATTATGTTGATAGTCTGCCCGAAACAGGAAAAGTGCTGTCTTTGGCGACGTTCTACGATGTGATGAAAATTGTGATGGGTAACGTCGATGATTTGCAGCTGGCACTGGCGCAGCGTTCGCTACCAGAGTCGATTACTTCCATTTTGGTGGATCCCTATTGGTCGGCAGAGATTGATCAAGTGCGGATCAGCGTGCGGGTGAAGGAAACTAGCCGCGAGCTGCATCGCCAGCAGTTATTGACGGATATTCGGGCCCACTTAATTGACGACTTGGGTTTTGAACCCGAGCAAATTCATCTCACCGGTATGTTGGTGCTCTATAACAATATGTTGCAAAGCCTGTTTACTTCGCAAATTATGACTTTGAGCGCGGTGTTTGTAGCAATACTCGCGATGTTTGTGCTGCTGTTTCGCTCCTTAAGTTTGGCATTTATTGCGCTGACGCCAAACTTATTGGCAGCCGGTGCGGTATTAGGTGGCATGGGCTTGGTGGGGATTCCCCTGGATATGATGACTATCACTATCGCGGCTATTACGGTGGGTATTGGCGTTGATGACACCATTCACTATGTTCACCGCTTTAAGCAAGAGTTTGCGCTGGACCGCAATTATCTGGCGGCCATGTATCGCAGCCATGCCAGTATTGGTAAGGCGATGTACTACACTTCAATTATTATAGTATTTGGGTTTTCAATTTTGTCGCTGTCTAATTTTACGCCTAGTATTTATTTTGGTTTACTAACGGGGCTTGCGATGATTGCGGCTTTATTGGGCGCAATGCTGTTGTTGCCAAAGCTCATTTTAGTAATTAAACCACTAGGGCCGGAAGCGGGAGCGAAGAGCTAATGGTAGATGTTGCCGCTATCACGAGTGCCGAGCTACCGTTGTTCCCATTGCGAACGGTGCTATTCCCCGGTGGTCGTATGGGCTTGCGGATTTTTGAGCGTCGCTATTTGGATCTGGTGCGCGATACTCTGCGCGCCGAGGCTAGCTTTGGCATAGTTTGGATGCCAGGGGGCGGCGGGGAAGTCCTGTCACCGGGTGAACGGCCTAGCAGCTTGGCGCTGATAGGCACTGAGGCGCATATTGCTGACTGGGATCAGTTGCCTGATGGCCTTTTAGGAGTGGTTGTAGAGGGTGGTCGCCGTTTTAAAATCAATCATGCCCGTCAGTCAGCAGGTGGTTTGTATACAGCAGATATTGATTGGCTGCAAGAACAAGCGGATCAGCAGCTGCCGCAGCGCAGTGAAGAGTTGAGTGATTTGCTTCGCCAGCTTGGCGAGCACCCCCACGTACAGCGTTTAGGTATGGCGGTCGATGTCGACGAGGCTGGTGCATTGGCTAATCGGCTTGCCCAGCTTTTGCCTTTGCCGGAAGAGCAGTCCTATCAAATTTTGAGTATTGATGACCCGCTGCGGCGTTTAGACGCACTTCACGAGGTTCTTGACGGTCTGGCTAGCTAGACTTAACGGCCTCGGAAGAGATTGTCGATAGTGAGACCATTTCCAATCCGTTATACTATTGCTCTTTTTTTATCTTCAGCGACAATATTGTGCTGGGATGTGTCATATTTCCGTGTATTAGATTGACACGACATCAGTGAATAATCCGCTGCGTTTTGCGACGTGCGGTGTGGAGACGACGGAATCAATGGATATTAAGCAGTATATGAGTCAGCTGGGGCGACAAGCTCGGCAGGCATCGCGAGTAGTCGCAGCTGCAGACAGTGGTGTCAAAAATCGCGCCTTGCTGGCGATGGCGGCTTCAGTTGATTTGCACCGCGACGCCATACTGGCAGCCAACGCCAAAGATCTCGCCGCCGGTGAGGCCAGTGGTTTAGACACGGCATTAATGGATAGATTGGCTTTAGATGCCAAGGGCATCGACGGTATTATTGAAGCGCTAGGTCAAGTGGCTGCGCTGGCAGATCCGGTTGGCGCTATCAGCGACATGAACTATCGCCCCAGTGGTATTCAAGTGGGTAAAATGCGGGTACCTCTCGGTGTCATTGGTATTATTTATGAGTCGCGGCCCAATGTGACCCTAGAGGCGGCTAGTCTGTGCTTGAAGTCCGGGAACGCGGCTATTTTGCGCGGTGGCTCCGAGGCGATCCATTCCAATCAGGCTTTGGCCGTCTGTATTCGTGAAGGTTTAAAGGCGGCTGGTTTGCCTGAAGCCGCTGTGCAAGTACTGGAAACTACCGACAGAGCTGCCGTGGGCGAGTTGATCACCATGCCAGAATTTGTCGATGTGGTAGTGCCGCGCGGCGGCAAGGGTCTTATCGAGCGCATTGCCCGTGATGCCACTGTTACGGTGATAAAGCACTTAGATGGTATATGCCATGTCTATATTGATGATGCCGCCGACGCTGATAAGGCCTTTGCTATTGCCTTAAACGCCAAAACCCATCGCTATGGCACCTGCAATACCATGGAGACCCTGCTGATCGCGGAGAGTCGAGCTGAGGAATTGCTACCTAGAATTGCTGACGCCATGATTGAGAAAGGGGTGGAGTTGCGCGGCTGCCCCCGTACTCGGCAGATATTGGTGGGCGTCATTGATGCCACCGATGATGATTGGGCAACCGAATATCTCGCGCCAATTTTATCGATTCGAGTGGTGGCTGGATTAGAGCAGGCGATGGACCATATCGGTCAGTACAGCTCGGGGCACACCGAATCTATTGTTACTGAGAGCTACACAAGTGGTCGCCGGTTTTTGCGTGAGGTAGATTCTAGTTCAGTGATGATTAACGCCTCGACTCGGTTTGCTGATGGCTTTGAATATGGCCTTGGTGCTGAGATTGGTATCTCGACCGATAAAATTCATGCCCGTGGCCCAGTGGGGTTAGAAGGCTTGACCTCACAGAAATATATTGTGTTGGGCGACGGTCATATCCGTGTCTAAATGACGGACTTATCGAAGCAAGCATCAGGAGTAAGCGACGTGGGTGGGTCAGTGGCTATTTTTGGTGGCACCTTTGACCCCGTCCACAATGGTCATTTGCGGTCGGCAATAGAGGTGAAAGAAGCGCTTGGTGTCGATGAGCTGAGATTGATGCCAAGTCATCGTCCACCGCTGCGTGGTGAGCCTGGCGCTGAAAGTCGCCAGCGTTTAGCGATGGTCAGTGCGGCTATAACAGGTGAAGTCGGCTTATATGCAGATGGTCGTGAGTTGTTGCGTGATGGGCCGTCCTACACGGTCGACACACTGCGGGATTTACGTGCTGAGCTGGGCTTGGCGGTGTCACTCACGGTGGTTATGGGCACTGATGCCTTTAATCAATTGCATCGCTGGCAAGATTGGCGGTTGCTGTTTGACCTCGCTAATGTGTTATTGCTGCATCGCGCTGACTATTCTCTAGCGGCCGATGCTACCGTGACTGAATTTGCTGAGGCGCGACGTCTTGCCAAGGCCAGTGCGTTAACGGCGGTAAGCGCCGGTGGTTTTTTTGAGTTAGGTTTGATTCAGTTGCCTATATCGGCAACGGATATTAGACAGCGGCTGGCCTCCGGCAGGTCGATTCGTTACCTTGTTCCCGACGTTGTCGCGGACTATATCGCTGAACACGGTTTATATACACAGTGAAAGACATAGGAATTCCTGTTTGATGGATGCTGAACAATTAAAGAAGCTTGTTACCGACTCGCTGGAAGAAGTAAAAGGTCGCGATATAGTGGCCCTAGATGTGCGTGGAATAAGTGGTATAACCGACTTTATGGTGGTGTGCAGTGGCACCTCTAATCGCCATGTTAAGTCGCTGGCGAACAATGTATGGGTTGAAGTAAAGAAGCGCGGCATTGTGCCTTTGGGAATCGAAGGTGAAAATGCCGGCGACTGGGTGCTGGTAGACTTTGGCGATGTGGTGGTGCATGTGATGTTGCCAGAAGCGCGCTTATTCTATGATCTTGAGCGTCTATGGCAGGTGCCTGCGCCAGGAAGCGATGAAAGTTAGCCTTGTTTGTATCGGTGCTAAAATGCCGGCGTGGGTTGAAGAGGGCGTGGCGGAGTATCGTAAGCGTCTTCCGGCGGAAATTAATTTTGAGATTAAAGAATTACCCCTGCCTAAGCGCGGCAAGAACACGGATATTCGCCGTGCCATTAGCCAAGAGGGCGATGCGATGATCGCGGCGATTTCAGTCGGCGATAAAGTGATTGCCTTAGATGTCTTAGGCAAAGCGGTCAGTACTGAAGGCTTGGCTGATGCTCTGCGGAGCTGGCAGATGGACGGCGACAATGTAAGTATTTTGGTTGGTGGTCCAGACGGACTAAGCCCGTCATGTTTGGCGCTGGCTAAGCAAAAGTGGTCCTTGTCGGCGATGACCCTGCCGCATCCATTGGTCAGGGTTATATTCGCTGAGCAGCTTTACCGCGCTTGGACCATTCTCAATAACCACCCCTATCATCGCTGATGGCTAAGTAATATGACCCGACCCCAGCAGCTCAAAAATACTTCCTATGAACGTCGCGTTTATCGTCACCGGATCACCATATCAATCCTGATACTGATTATCATGACGATGATAGTGATAGGGCGTTATTCTCAGTTACAGATTACTGATTACGATATTTATAAAACCCAGTCTGATCGCAATCGTATTCAGCTCTTATCGATTGCGCCTAAGCGCGGGCTGATCTTTGATCGCAATGGCCTGCTGCTCGCCGAGAATATTCCCAGTTACACGCTAACGGTGGTTAAGGAACGCTTCGAGTCACTTGATGATACTTTGGCGATTATCAGTGGAATTATTTCCTTATCAGATGACGATATTGAACAGTTTCGTAAACGTCTGCGTCGCGGCCGACCCTACGAAGCGGTGCCTTTAAAGTTTCGGGTCAGTGAGCTAGATATTGGCAAGTTGGCGGTAAATCGGCATCGCTTGCCGGGAGTGGAAATTGATGCACAGTTAGTGCGTCATTATCCCCAAGGCGAGTTATTTTCGCATATGCTAGGCTATGTTGGGCGCATCAATGAGCGCGAGCTAGATGAGATTGATCCGGTTAATTACAGCGGTACTCATCATATTGGCAAAATTGGTATTGAAAAATATTATGAGGAATTGCTGCACGGTACGGTGGGTTATCAAAACGTCGAAAGTAACGCTCACGGCCGTGTTTTAAGGGTATTAGAAAGGCACGATCCTCTGCCTGGCAGTGATATCACCTTAAACGTAGATGCCTATGTGCAGCGGGTTGCCTATGAAACATTACAGGGGCGGCGAGGTGCTATTGTTGCCATGGAGCCTCATACCGGCGCGATTATCGCCATGGTGAGTGCACCGAGCTACGACACTAACTTGTTTGTAAATGGGATTAGTTCGCTTGATTACAGCGATTTGCAAAATGATCTGGATCTACCTTTGTTCAATCGCGCCTTGCAAGGACAGTACCCGCCTGCGTCGACCATAAAGCCAATGTGGGGACTGGCAGGTTTACATTACGGCGTGATTAAGCCGGCAACTCGTATCCGTGATCCGGGTTGGTTTAGTTTACCCGGCGACAGTCGCCGGTATCGTGATTGGCGGCGCAATGGTCACGGGTTTACGGTAGATTTAGAGCAGGCAGTGGTAGAATCTTGCGACGTGTATTTTTATGAACTTGCCTATAAATTGGGTATCGACCGTTTGCATAGTTTTGGCTCGCGCTTCGGTCTTGGTGACACCACTGGAATTGACAATACCAATGAGCGTCCGGGCTTGATGCCATCGCGGGCGTGGAAAGAGAGCAGTCGAGGAAGCCACTGGTACCCTGGCGAAACTATTAACGTCGGAATCGGTCAGGGATTTATGCTGGCTACCCCGCTGCAACTGGCTGTCGCGACTTCTGTGGTTGCCTCGCGAGGCGATCTGTATGCACCCCGTCTGTTATCTTCAGTCGGTGGCGAACCGGTGGTGGCGCCGCTAATGGGGCAGATGGTTGATGTCTCCGATGCACACTGGGATAGTATTACCCATTCAATGGAGCAGGTTATATATGATGAGCATGGCACCGGTCGAAGTTTAAAGGCGGGTTTAGCTTATCGTCTTGCCGGAAAGAGTGGCACCGCACAAGTGGTCGGTATCGCGGCTGGTGAAGAGTACGATTCCAGTAGCTTGCGTGAGCGGAATCGGGATCACGCCTTGTTCATTGCCTTTGGGCCGGCCAGCGATCCAAAAATCGCCGTGGCGGTGGTATTTGAAAATGGCGAACATGGCGGCAGCGTCGCCGGTCCGGCAGCACGCAAGGTGATCGACGCCTATCTATTGGGCGATCCATCGCTAGATTTAGGTACTGCGCTTGATAGTAAGGGTCAGCTTATGGATATCGTAGCGGGAGTCGACGTCAGTGAATAATTCTGATTTTTTGAGGCAAATGCCCGGCAGTAGCAGCAGCATTAGCCGTCACCGCAGTATTAGCCAACGGCTGCGTGTTGATATTCCGCTCTTGATTTTGTTACTTATTTTAAGCGGTGTTGGTCTGATGGTGCTGTATAGCGCGAGTGATGGCAGTATGACCGCGGTGTTGCGACAGGGCCGGTTTCTGGCTATCGCTTTTGTTATTATGTTCTTCGTTGCCCAACTTCATCCCGAGCAGCTCCGGCGTTGGGCACCATTTGCATACGTCGGGGTATTGATTCTGCTAATTGCAGTCGATTTTATTGGTGTGGGTGCCAAGGGTGCTCAGCGTTGGCTGGAGATAGGCGGCTTTCGTTTTCAGCCATCAGAGCTGGCTAAGTTAGTTTTGCCGATGGCGGTGGCTTGGTATCTTTCAACCCATTCACTGCCGCCAGGTATCCGGCACACCATGATTAGCTTAATGCTGATATTACTGCCCACGGTGATAATTGTGATGCAGCCCGATTTAGGGACTTCAATACTGATCGCCGTCTCGGGCATTTTTGTGTTGTTTTTGGCGGGCATCAGTTGGATGTTTATCGTCTCATGCCTTGGGCTATTGGCGCTGATGGCTTATCCCATGTGGGAGTTTTTGCTCCATGATTATCAGCGCCAGCGTATCCTTACACTACTGAACCCAGATATTGATAAATTAGGTGCCGGTTGGAATATTATTCAGTCGAAAACGGCGATCGGATCTGGCGGTTTTGAGGGTAAGGGTTGGATGTTGGGAACCCAGTCGCATTTGGATTTTTTGCCGGAAAGTCACACTGATTTTATCATCGCTGTTTTGGCTGAAGAATTCGGTCTTAAAGGGGTATTACTGTTATTGTTGCTCTACGGCTTGATTATTAGCCGGGGCCTGTGGATTGCATCGCAAGCAAAAAGTGGCTTCGGTCGGCTTTTGGGCGGAAGTATTATTCTTACTTTTTTTGTTTATGTATTTGTAAATATGGGCATGGTGTCAGGTTTATTACCGGTGGTGGGTGTTCCCCTACCATTAGTTAGCCAGGGAGGAACCTCAGTAGTCACTTTATTGGTGGGATTTGGGGTTTTGATGGGTATTTGCGCCGATGATTTTTTGGTGCCCCAATAATGATAGGACGCGACGTGAAAATACAAAGTAAGCACAGATATATGTTTAAAAAAATATTAGGCACTGCTGTCGCAGCGCTACTGATTGCCAGCGCTGCGCAGGCTGACTATAGCAACCACCCTGGATCGGCGGCGTTTGTTAAAACGATGGTCGAAAAGCATAATTTCGACCGCGACTGGGTATTGGCAATTTTAAAGCAATCGGAGCCCAAACAATCGATATTGGATGCGATGTCTCGGCCCGCAGAGTCAGTGATGACATGGGATCGTTACCGAAAAATCTTTATTCAGGATTCTCGGGTTGCTCAGGGTGTAGAGTTTTGGCAGGAGCACTTAGAGGAGTTGAACCGAGCTGAAAAAGAATTCGGCGTTCCGGCTGCTATGATTGTCGGTATTATTGGTGTCGAGACCCGTTATGGCCGAAATAAAGGCAGCTTCCGTGTAGTGGACGCCTTGGCGACCTTAGGGTTTGATTTTCCGCGTCGTAGTCGTTTCTTTCTAGGTCAGCTAGAAGAGTATATGTTGATGGTGCGTGAACAGGGTATTGAGCCATTTAGTTTAAAAGGCTCTTACGCTGGCGCAATGGGTTATGGCCAATTCATCCCCAGCAGCTACCGAGCCTATGCAGTCGATTTTGATGGCGATGGCAAGGTCGATATCGTAAATAGTTCGGTTGATGCCGTTGGCAGTGTAGCTAATTATTTTAATCGCCACGGCTGGCGTTTAGATGAACCTGTTGTGAGCCTGGCGGTGGTCAAAGATGGTGTTGATGAGAGTTTATTTAATGCCGGACTAAAGCCTGAGAAAACCCTTGCGGAGCTAAGTGCGGCGGGTATTACTGGTGATCCCACTTTGGCGCCCGGGCAAAAAGCGACAGCGATGAAGCTAGATGGCGGCAAAGGCGAAGAATACTGGATAGGTTTACAGAATTTTTATGTGATTACCCGCTATAACCACAGCTCAATGTACGCGATGGCGGCCTACCAGTTAAGCGAATTGATTGCTGCAGAAATGGCTAAGGCCACTGCATCTTGAGATATTGTGTTGTTGCGGTAGCGGCGTTATTGCTCACGGTTGGCTGCGCGCCGCTGCCATTGAGCGAACAAGGAGATATGACGGCTGTTGATACGGGGAGCACGGTGGTTTCTGTAGAGGAGAGTAAGTCGCGGTATCAATTTGAGCAAGATGGTGCGCCACTGCAGACTTTAGATTCAAATAAGATTGCTGATGCCCAGCCGCGGCATGAAGTGCTGCGAGTGGCGGGAAATATTAGCCCCTATGTCGTTAACGGTAAAGAGTATCGCTTAGTCGATCAGCATCGAGGCTTTAAAGAACGCGGTATTGCCTCGTGGTATGGCACCAAATTTCATGGTCATGCCACGTCTAACGGCGAAATCTATAGCCTCTATGAGATGACTGCGGCCCACCGGACTCTGCCGATTCCAGTCTATGCCAAGGTGACAAATTTGGATAACGGCCGCACCACTATTGTAAGGATAAATGACCGTGGCCCGTTTCACGCTAATCGTATCATTGACCTGTCGTATGCGGCGGCGGTGAAGCTTGGTTATGCGAAACAAGGGACGGCGCGGGTAGAAATTGAAGTTATTGACACCGATCACAACCCTGCGGCATTTCATCAGGCAGCACGTTACTATTTGCAGGTAGCGGCTTTCTCGCAACTTGCTTCTGCAAACGCCTTACAGCAGAAGCTAGGTGAGGGTTTGGCTTATCCCGTAGTGATTGCCAGCAGCAGTCATCGCGGCTCGGCACTGCATCGCGTTAGAGTAGGGCCCTTTGTAGATTATTCTTCCGCGCAGGCTGCGAAAAAAGCATTACAACAACAATGGTCCGGTGAATCCCATCTAGTGGTTGAAGCCGGCGACTCATCAAGTTAACGTGAATAGAAAAGGGTCTTATGTTTAAGCAAGTGTTTTCAGTCTTCGCGGCAACGGTCGTTATCTCTTCGAACGTCGTTGCGCAGCCAGATTTGGTTCCTGCTGCGCCAAGTATCGCGGCATCGGCTTATTTTTTAATGGATGCCAATAGCGGCGAGGTTTTGATTGAGCACAATGCTGACGAGCGTATGCCCCCCGCCAGTTTAACCAAGTTGATGACTAGCTATGTGCTGTCCTACGAGCTAGAACGTGGTCAAGTCAGTAACAATGATATGGTCACTATTAGTAAGAATGCGTGGGCACAGAATCCGATATTCAACGGTTCATCGTTAATGTGGATTGAGGTAGGTAAGCAGGTATCCCTTGGCGACTTGCACAGAGGCGTGGTGATTTCTTCTGGCAATGATTCCAGTGTTGCGGTCGCGGAGCATATCGCTGGCAGTGAAGATGCGTTTGCTGGCGTAATGAATCAGCACGCGGCGATGCTTGGCATGACTAATAGCCACTTCGCTAACTCCCATGGTTTATCACATCCAAATCACTATATTTCAGTGCGAGATTTAGCGACTTTAGCCAATGCAATTATTGCTTACCAAAATGAATACGCACTTTATAGCGAGCGCGACTTTGTTTTTAACAATATTCGGCAAAGCAATCGCAATGGTCTCTTGTGGAGTGACCCGAGTGTTGATGGCTTAAAAACCGGCCATACCGTCGATGCTGGATATTGCTTGGTGGCGTCGGCTAAGCGGGACGGGAGGCGTTTGATTTCTGTGGTCATGGGCGCCAGCAGTGCCAGTGCTCGCGAGCGTGAAACTCAAAAATTACTATCCTACGGTTTTCGTTATTTTGAAACCCATCAGCTTTATGTTGGTGGCACAGAGTTAATGCGTTCTAAAGTATGGCGGGGCGATAGCAACGACGTGAGTTTGGGAGTGCAGAAAGACGTCTTTATTACTATCCCTCGTGGCAAGAGCGACGCGCTTGATGCGCAACTAAATGTTGATGAGGTGTTGATCGCGCCGATTACAGTGGACCAAGAATACGGCGAGCTAGTGGTCAGTTTGGCTGGTGAAGAAAGACTGCGGGTGCCGCTGGTAGCTTTACAGGCTGTTGAGGAAGGCGGTATTTTAAGGCGTCTTTGGGATAGTATTGTGTTGTTCTTTGTTAATCTGATCACTTGATAATACGCGGGGGCAACCTCGCGCGAGCAGTATTATGAATAAATTTACTATGACCGAATCTCGTGATGCCAAAACAGGTAATCCTGTGCTGGATTTCCCCTGTGAATATCCAATAAAAGTGATCGGCATTGCTGGCGAGGGTTTGCGCAATAGAGTCATTGATATTATGCGCGCCAATGCGGGGGATATTGATGAGTCAAAGATAACTGAGCGCGAAAGTAGTGAGGGTCGGTTTTTATCGGTGACAGTGGTAATTACCGCCACCGGAAAGCCGCAGCTTGATACAATATTTGCTGAATTGAAAGCCACCGGCATTGTTAAGATGGTTCTTTAAATGAGCCGGCCAGATACCCTTTGGGTGCGTAAACTTGGCCGCCAATCCTATGAGCCGATATGGCGCACAATGCAGCACTATACTGATATTCGCGATGTCAGCAGCCCTGATGAACTGTGGTTTTTGGAACATGACGCGGTATTTACTCAGGGTCAAGCTGGAAAGCCTGAGCATATATTGATGCCAGGTGATATTCCGGTTGTACAAGTTGATCGCGGCGGTCAAGTGACTTATCACGGGCCTGGTCAATTGGTAGGCTATGTTTTGTTAGACTTGCGGCGTTTGGGTATTGGTATTCGCGATCTGGTAACGGCGATAGAAAATAGTATTGTGGCGGTGTTGGCAAGCTTGAATATAGCCTCACATCCGCGTTCCGATGCTCCTGGAGTTTATATCACCAGCGGCGCCAAAATAGCGCAATTGGGTTTGCGGGTCCGGCGCGGTAGCACTTTCCACGGTCTAAGCTTGAATGTTGATATGGATCTTAGCGTATTTGAGCGCATTAATCCCTGTGGCTATCATGGCATGGAAGTGACTGATATTCGACGTCAAAGCGCGGCGGAGCCGCAGTCGCACAATGAACTCGCCGATAGGCTTAGTGCAGAATTGGCTAACTTATTAGGCTATTTACACCGTCGGGAAGTGAGTGAACACCGCTTGCCGGCCGCGTCGGGTTTTTCTGAAATCAGATACTGATAGCGCCGTAGGCCGGGTAATGACAGCCGCTGCTAAAAAAGAAGTTCATGGTGAAAATTTATATCCCGCGTAGAAAGTAGCAGGTATGCCGACTAAAGTGATTCCGACGATTGAATTATCGACAAAGCCGTTTCGTGATACGGATCAAAATATCGACGGATCCTGAGGCGAGCTGGACTAAGCGTATCCTGGGCAGATATAAACTTGCCTCGGTATACGAAGTAGCCGCGAGTCCAAATTTGGGCGAGTGTTTTAGTGCGGGTAGCGCCACCGAGCTTGGTTTTAAAAGCGTCGCCAGCGCTCCGCTGGTTGGTTTCGCTCGCCATGCTGACAAGCAGGTATTTGAGTTTGTTAATAACGTATAATAATGTGTTTGCTCGGCTATAGTTTGCAGGCGCCAACATTTCGCCTAGAAATCGCTAACTGTTTTGTCTGTTGAATCTGCCTAGCATTGCTAGGTATACAGTTTCGCCTACGTGAAATGTCTAATATATTATGAGGTTGTATGTCGGAACAATTTTTAGCGCCTCTCATTGTCATTAGTGGGGCCTCTCAAGGCATTGGTGCAGCCATTGCCGTGTGTTTTGCAAACGCAGATTTTCCGGTGCGCTTGGCTTTGGTAGCGAGAAATAAGACCGCACTGGAGCAAGTGGCAGGCCATTGTGGCGCTGCCTCTGGAGTGCGCTGTTACGCGGTTGATGTCAGTGATGAACAACAAGTAAAAGATTTTTCAACAGCATTACGATGCGATATGGGCGACGTTGCGGTGTTGATTAATAATGCGGGCAGTTGGCATGGCGCGGCTGTTCAGGATATGACAGTAGAAGATTTCGACCGCGTGATGGCAGTGAATTTGCGCAGCACATTCCTCATGACTCGAATGGTATTGCCGAGCATGTTGGCGCGGCAGGCGGGTGATATTTTTAATATGTCATCAACTGCTGGGTTTGAGGGCTATGCTGGGGTATCAGCCTATTGCGCGGCCAAACATGCGGTGAGCGGGTTTACCAAAGCACTGCGCGAAGAAGTCCGAGGCAAAGGTATTCGAGTTTGCTGTATTTCTCCTGGGCCGACTTACTCGCCATCTTGGCAGGCATCTGGGGTTGTTAAGGAGCAGTTAATGCCAGCTGAAGATGTGGCTCGCGCCTTTTTGGATATTTATTGTATGGCTCGCAATGTGGTGGTGGAAGATATTGTTTTGCGGCCTCAGCTGGGACATATCACAAGTTAATAATACGCTGCGTTACGGCTCCAGCATCGCTTCATATTTCATCACCGCGGCCTTTTCAGCGCCTAGGTATCTTTCAATGACGGAGTGCACAGCGTATAGCAGTGGCGTCAGTAGTACTGCCATCAGAAACTTATAAATATAATTTACCACGCCAATGGCCAGTACCAGTTGCAGG
>JBKEFB010000003.1:0-65187 GCA_046712405.1 Zhongshania sp.
CCACTCCTGTTTAAGTTGCTCTTGACTATGGGGACAGTTGTCTTTTTGTCTGCCGGATATGCCGGCTTGATAGCCACGTTGAAATGCTCTTTCTGTCATATCGCGTTTCTGTCTTCTCATAGGGCGTCAGCCTCCACGTATTTAGTTCAGCATGTCGCAACGGTATCTCTTAGTCGCGCAACAACCGGTTTTCTGTCACCATCGCGATGCGTTGGGCCGCGATAGATTTCTTATGTAAGCAAACTTTCATACTCTTCGTCGAAGACCTATTACTTATAAGCTTTGCGGGCTTTAGATGTAAGCCGTATAAGAATTTAACTTGTTGTTAACTATATAAAATTTTTTCATCACTAGTACCCGGTAGAGGATTTATGAGTCAAAAGCACCCTTTTATTGCCACCTGCCCTAAGGGCTTAGAGCAACTCTTGGCTTCAGAAATTGCCGCGCTTGGTGCAGAGGTTGGGCGCGAGACGGTAGGTTCGATCAGTTTTGTAGCGGATGTTGCCACTGCGTATCGAGTTTGCCTGTGGTCCCGTTTGGCTAACCGTGTGTTACTTGTGCTTACGGAGTATCGCGGTGAGAATGCAGACGCAATCTATGATGGTGTAAAAGCCATAGAGTGGAGCGAGCACTTATCGGCAACAAGCAAAATCACCGTTGATTTTAATGGCCAATCTGATGAAATTCGCAATACGCATTTTGGCGCACTAAAAAGCAAAGACGCGATAGTGGATTATTTTCTGGTCAAGGGTGAGCAGCGTCCCAGCATCGATAAAGATAACCCTGATGTGCGGATCAATGTTCGTCTTCGTAAAGGCTACATTACCATTGCCATTGATTTGTCAGGTGAAAGTCTTCATCGCCGGGCCTATAGAACCAGTGGTGCGATGGCGCCCCTGAAAGAAAACTTGGCGGCGGCATTGTTGCTGCGAGCAGATTGGCCCGGAATGGCAAGTCGCGGCGGTGGGCTTATTGATCCCATGTGCGGCTCGGGAACATTGCTTATCGAGGCCGCTATGATGGCCATGCAGATTGCCCCTGGTTTACTTCGCAGTCGCTGGGGCTTTTTAGGTTGGCACGGTCATAACCAAAATGCCTGGGATCAGCTTTTAGAGGAGGCGCAGACTTTACGTGCGAATTCTATGGCTCGTGATTGGCCAGAAATTCGCGGTTATGATGCCAACGGTAAAGTGGTCGCGCAGGCCGAAGAGAATATTGACAATGCTGGCTTGGGGCGCTTTGTGAAAGTGTCGCGGCGAGAGCTAGCGCAACTTGCTATGCCAACCCATAGAACTTTGCCCGAGGGCTTATTAATTACCAATCCACCTTACGGCGAGCGCTTGGGTGAGCAGGCAGAATTACTGCATTTATACCGTCACCTTGGTCAGGCGATGACAGCCCATTTTATGGGCTGGCAGGCGGCGATTTTTACTGGTAACCCAGATCTTGGCAAGCGCATGGGGGTGAGAAGTTATAAGCAATACCAACTGCTCAATGGCACCATTCCGGCAAAATTATTATTGTTCAACATCAATGCCGATGCGGTTGTAATAGAGCGTGATCAGGCGCAGCAGCAAGATAAAAGTGCAGTTTCTGATGTGCAGCTAACAGCTGGAGGGCAAATGTTTGCGAACCGTCTTCGCAAGAATATAAAACGCCTGAGCAAGTGGAAAAATAAAAATGATATTGAATGCTACCGAGTTTACGATGCCGACATGCCCGAGTACTCCGTTGCCGTTGACTGCTATGGCAGCGCGGTCCATATTGCGGAATATATGGCGCCGGTGACTATCTCGGAAGAAGATGCAGAACGCAGGTTGCGAGAAGTCATTGAAGCGGTGAGTCAGGTTTTTTCAGTGTCTGCTGGTAACATCGCCATTAAAGAGCGCAGACGTCAGCGTGGCAAAGATCAGTATCAGCGGCAGGCGCCACGCAACTCTTTTATGGAGCTAAAAGAAGGTCAGGCCAAGGTATTGGTTAATCTCTTTGATTATCTCGATACCGGTTTGTTCCTCGATCACCGGCCAGTGCGCTTAGATATTGCGGCTCGCGCAAAGGGTAAGCGCTTTTTGAATTTGTTTAGTTATACCGGCGTAGCGTCTGTGCAGGCTGGTGTGGGCGGCGCGCGCTTTACGACGTCGGTGGATATGTCGCGGACATATCTGCAGTGGGCAAGACGTAATCTATCATTAAACGGTCTCAGTGAGGCTCGACACAGAACTGAGCATGCAGACTGTCGTAGATGGTTGGAAGCGTGTGAAGACCAATATGACCTTATTCTGTTAGACCCGCCGACATTTTCGAATTCAAAACGAATGGACGATGTATTAGATACCCAGCGCGATCACGGCGAATTAATCGATCACGCCATGCGCTGCTTGGCGCCCGATGGCATGCTAATATTTTCGACCAATAAACGTGATTTTAGCCTAGATGATATGGTGACCCAGAACTATAAAATTGAAGATAAAACACGTTGGTCTCTCGATGAAGATTTTTCGCGGGGCGGGAAACCTATTCATCATTGCTGGTATATTGAGCATAAATAGCAACCGGCACTGCGCACAGGTAATTGATGGCAGGTGGTTACTCTACTAATGTTTATAAGCGGCTAGGGGGGGTAGTAAAAAGCGGCGGTTCTAAGACTGGCCGCCACTGGTATGTCACATGAGGGTTACGTCTCGCTTAAAGCCCTTTTTGGCCGGTAGTTACTTCAACGTCTGCTGCTTGGTCTTCGGCTAGAGTTTTAAAACCTGAGCCGCCAATATCGCTAAAGTCAACAAAAACGTCTGGGCAGCAGTCTTATTTAATGGAAGCAAAGCCTTTAGTTTCGTTGTGCCATTTTACTTTTCCTGTACGTCTGTACGTCTGTACATCGTATATTTCTCGTTTATCAGTTACCAGTTTGGGGCTTGCGCTGAAATAGGCGCGGACATATGAGATAGAGCGAGGTATTATAATCGACGTCGCGGTGCTGTAGACGCAAAACCAAGCTGCATTCCTAGCCAGCAAGGTTGTTATATGCATATTAAAAAGCACAAAATAAAGACCTTATATCTATAAAAAATCTTTCTTTATTTTGTTTTGCGTGGTGGTAAGCCAGTATGTTGAGTTAGGATTCTCCGCCCATGACTCTTTTTCGGCGTCCAATTCACTGGCTGGCGTGGTGGCACTAAGTGCTTCTTACCGTAGCCAATAAGATCCTTGCGACCCATGCTAAGTAGTGACTCTCTCAGCGAAGGCCAACCCTCTGGATCGTGATATCGCAAGAAGGCCTTGTGCAAGCGGCGCTGCTTTAGGCCTTTTGCACTGACCACATCTTCGCTACTTCGGGACACCTTTTTAAGGGGGTTTTTACCTGAGTAATACATGGCGGTGGCATTTGCCATTGGCGATGGATAGAACGCTTGCACTTGGTCGGCCCGGAAACCGTTGCCCTTAAGCCACATGGCAAGGTTCAGCATGTCTTTGTCGGTTGTACCCGGATGGGCTGCAATAAAGTACGGAATTAAATACTGTTCCTTTCCAGCCTGTTTCGAATATTTATCGAACATTGCTTTAAAGGTGTCATAGCTGCCCATACCCGGTTTCATCATTTTTGAAAGTGGGCCAGCTTCAGAGTGTTCAGGTGCTATTTTTAAATAGCCACCAACGTGATGAGTCACTAGCTCTTTGACGTACTCAGGTGTTTCTATTGCGAGGTCATAACGCAGGCCTGAAGCAATTAATACTTTTTTGACGCCCTCTAAAGAGCGCACATCGCGATATAAATCAATCAAAGGTGTTTGATCGGTGTTCAGGCTTTTACAAATACCCGGGTAGACGCAAGATAGTCTGCGGCAACGTTGTTCAATTTCGGTGCTTTTACAATTTAAGCGCCACATATTGGCCGTTGGGCCACCGAGGTCAGAAATAACGCCAGTAAATTCTGGGGTTTTATCGCGGATCTTTTCAACTTCTTTAACAATAGATTCGTGTGAGCGGCTTTGAATGATGCGGCCCTCATGTTCGGTAATTGAACAGAAGCTACATCCGCCAAAGCAGCCACGCATAATATTGACTGAAAATCGAATCATGTCATAAGCAGGGATTTTCGCCTTGCCGTAAACGGGGTGCGGCTTGCGCTGATAGGGTAATTCAAATACCCAGTCTAGCTCTTCGGTGGTAAGTGGAATCGGTGGTGGGTTGAGCCATACCTCTTGATCACCGTGTCGCTGAACGAGCGCGCGGGCGTTGCCCGGATTAGTTTCGAGATGAAGAACTCGGGCGGCGTGCGCATAATTTACCGGGTCTTTTTTAACAAGCTCATAGTCTGGTAAACGGATGACGGTCTTTGCCGTATCAGTGCCGATTTTGCGTGCTTGTAACGGGTCTATAATACGAACTGTTTGGACCTCTTCGGCAACCTTGGGCTCTTCTTCATTCTTTTTACAACTTTCGGTCGCACTAGTATCGACGTAGGGGCTGGTGATGGAGTCAATTTTACCGATCTGATCAACGCTTGCTGAATCGATGACCGTCCAGCCGCCGGGGATATTGCCGATCACATACGCTGTGCCACGCAAGTCGGTGATGGAGTCAATGGTGTCACCGCGACCAAGGCGGTGGGCAACGTCTATAATGGCGCGTTCAGCATTGCCGTATAGCAGTAAGTCCGCACGGGAATCGAGGAGTACTGAGCGCCGTACTTTGTCACTCCAATAATCGTAATGTGCTATGCGGCGAAGGCTGGCTTCAATGGAGCCGATAACAATAGGGGTGTCTTTATAAGCTTCGCGGCAGCGTTGGGAATAGACGATAACGGCACGATCAGGTCTTTTACCACCTTCGTTATCTGGCGAATAGGCATCGTCATGGCGCAGTCTCCGATCCGCTGTGTAGCGGTTAATCATTGAGTCCATATTGCCAGACGCAACGCCGAAAAACAGATTGGGCTCACCCAGTTGTTTGAACGGCTCCGCCGACTGCCAATCTGGCTGGGAAATAATCCCGACCCGGAAGCCCTGCGCCTCCAGTACGCGGCCAATAACCGCCATGCCGAAACTGGGGTGGTCGACATAGGCATCACCGGTCACGATAATAATATCGCAACTATCCCAGCCGAGGGCATCCATCTCTTTCCGAGAGGTTGGGAGGTAATTAGCGGTGCCGAAACATTCGGCCCAATAGGGGCGGTGGCTAAATATGACTTTTGGAGTTTGCATAACTGATGGCATGGTGCTGACGCAGAATTCTGAATGGGGGGGCATTATACGTGATAATGTGACTTCTTGCTGGCTTCAATGGTCTTCTACGAAAATATAAAATCGCGCAGTAAGTGCTTGAATAAATTAAGAAATGGTTGGTAAATAGATGTCATGTTAATGGGCGTTTTGCAAAGGGGCACAAAATGGAGTGGTTAAATACCAACATTGCGTACTGGCATTGGATGGTTTTTGGTATGTTATTGGTGGCGAGTGAGATTTTTGTTCCCAGTTTCGTGATGATTTGGTTTGGCGCCAGCGCTATCGCCGTGGGGCTGATAATGGCGGCTATCGACATGCCATTCAGTGTTCAATTGCTTGTTTGGGTGGTGATATCGGTGATTGATTTGGCCATCTGGTTCAAATTTGTGCATCCGAAAATGAAAAATAAAAGCTTGGCTGGAATGTCCCGTGAGCAGGTCGTAGGCCAGGAGGCCATGGTGATTAAGCTGGGTTCAGAATTTGGTCACGGTACGCTGCGATTTTCTATTCCGATGTTGGGTAGCGACGAGTGGGAATTCATCTGCCGCGATCCAATTTCAGTCGGTGACCGGGTGGCGGTTGAAGATGTTTCTGGTAACTCGCTTATAGTGAAACTCGCTAGTGGTCGTGGGCAGTCATCAAAAGAATCAGTTTGAAAAAATACTTCATTTGGGGAAATAGGCGATGGAAGGTTTGGTAGTTGTAGTAGCGTTGGCAATACTCACGGTGGTGACCTTGGCAAAAGGTGTGCGCACTGTGCCGCAGGGTTATAAACATATTGTGCAGCGTTTGGGTAAATATCATGTGACGTTAAATCCGGGTTTGAATTTTATTATTCCCTATATTGACACCGTCGCTTACAAGCTCACCACCAAAGATATTGTGCTTGATATTCCCTCGCAGGAAGTGATCACCGAAGACAACGCGGTTATCATCGCTAACGCGGTGGCTTATATCAATATCGTATCACCGGAGAAAGCGGTTTACGGCGTAGAAGACTATATTTTTGCCATTCAGAATTTGGTTCAAACCGCCCTGCGGTCTATTGTTGGTGAAATGGCATTGGATTCGGCATTATCATCTCGAGACCAAATCAAAGCCAAATTAAAAGCGGCAATTTCTGACGATATCGCCGACTGGGGTATCACCTTAAAAACCGTGGAAATACAGGATATCAATCCGTCCATGACAATGCAGTCTGCGATGGAAGAGCAGGCCGCAGCAGAGCGCCAGCGCCGCGCGGCAGTGACGAAAGCCGAGGGTGAAAAGCAAGCTGCAATTCTGGAGGCGGATGGTCGTTTAGAAGCGTCTCGACGTGATGCTCAAGCGCAAGTGGTATTGGCAAAAGCAAGTGGCGAGGCGATAACCTTAGTGTCAGAGGCCGTCGGTGATAAAGACTTGCCTGTTCTATATCTTTTGGGTGAAAAATACGCTGACGCATTGGTGAAATTATCAACGTCGACGAATGCGAAAATCGTAGTGTTACCAGCAGATTTGCCGCAGGCTTTACGTGGTATTTTGAATAAAGTTTAACAGCGACATAGCGTGTTTAATGTTTGACTAGAAGGGCATTACAGTTTTCATGGATCATACTTATCGTTTGGTAATTAGCTGCCCAGATCAGGTTGGGATCGTTGCACGAGTTAGCCAGTTTGTCGCTGATCAAGGTGGTTGGTTAACCGAGGCAAACTACCACTCGGACGCTGAAAATAACTGGTTTTTTATGCGCAACGAAATTCGCGCTGACTCGCTGCGTATGGGGGTGGACGCCTGTCGTTCAGCCTTCGCACCGATCGCCGCAGAATACGGTATGCAATGGGAACTGGTGGATTCTTCGGTGAAGCGCAAAGTGGTCATTCTGGCCAGTCACGCCTCTCATTGTGTTGCAGATATATTACATCGCTGGCACAGCGGTGAGTTGGATTGCGATATTCCCTGTGTGATATCTAATCATGAAAACCTGCGGAGCATGGTTGAGTGGCATGGTATCCGCTTCGAATATGTGGCGATAGATGCTAATGATAAAGCTCCCGCACACGCTCGCATCATGGCACTGACCGGCGAATATAAGGCTGACTGTGTTGTTCTGGCGCGCTATATGCAAATTATTCAGCCTGAATTCTGCCGCCAATATACTGGCCGAATGATTAATATTCATCATAGCTTTTTACCATCATTTATTGGTGCAAACCCATACCAGAAGGCGTTTGACCGAGGCGTGAAGCTCATCGGTGCAACCTGTCATTACGCGACGGAATTGCTTGATGAGGGCCCGATTATTGAACAGGATGTCATCAGGGTGTCACACAGGCATAGCAAAGACGACTTGGTTCGTCTCGGCAAAGACGTAGAGAAATCGGTGTTGGCGCGTGCTTTGAGAAATCATTTGGAAAATCGTGTGTTTGTGCTTGGTAATAAAACCGTAGTGTTTGATTAATCTACAGAAAAGCCCGCTGTCACAAAACTGTCACCAAATGTCGTTTTAATGCTGCTTACAAATGTTTTTAAAAAAGGGTAGAGGGATGACTGCAACCACCATACTGATTGTCGACGACGAGGCTGCAATTCGAGAAATGATCCGTGTTGGGCTCGAACTAGCCGGCTACGATTGCCTAGAGGCAAGTAACGCACAGGACGCTCACGGTATTATTGTGGATCAGCGCCCAGGTCTAGTGCTGCTAGATTGGATGATGCCTGTAACTAGCGGTTTGGAATTGTTGCGGCGTTTGCGCAGAGATCAGCTCACCCGCGATCAATTGGTTATTATGCTCACTGCTAAAGATGACGAAGACAATCGTATACAAGGGTTAGATGTTGGTGCCGATGATTACATTACCAAGCCGTTTTCCTCGCGCGAGCTGATGGCAAGAATAAAAGCCATAATGCGGCGTTCGACTAGCCGTGAGGAGGAGGAGGCGATAGAAGTCGGTGATTTAAAATTAGATCCTGCCAGTCACCGCGTCTTTGTCGACAACCAGCCTTTAGAAATGGGACCGACAGAGTTTAAATTATTGAAGTTTTTTATGACCCACCAAGAGCGTGCCTATAGCCGGGGGCAGTTACTCGATCAAGTTTGGGGGAGCAACGTTTACGTTGAAGAGCGAACCGTCGATGTGCACATCCGCCGGCTCCGCAAAGCATTGCAAACCGAGGAGCGTGATTGCGGCTTACTAATTCAAACCGTACGAGGCACCGGTTATCGCTTTTCTACGACGGGTGTCCGCGCCTAGCGAAAATAATTAATGCGCTACTACAACTGGAAAACAGAATTATTGCGCATCAGCCTACCGATAACGGCGGTGGCTGGCACATGCGCAGTCTATGATTTGGGAATTTGGCCTTTATTTGTTGCGGCGCTGTTGGCATGTGCGTGGCTGTTAAGGAACCTGCAGCACTTGTCAGATTGGCTCTACAGCGGCGCAGACAAAGAGCTTCCAGAGGCAATGGGTATGTGGGGGCAGGTTCTTGATGTTATTTATAATATGCAGCGCGACGCCACGCAAAATACCGCAAAATTACAGGCAATGATTGACTATCTTCACTCGTCGTTTGCTTCAATGTCAGACGCTGTCGTGATGCTAGACGCGCTGGGTAATATCGAGTGGTGTAATGCCTCTGCCCATGACCTACTGGGCTTGCGGATGTCTGATGATACTGGCCGTCAACTGATCAACTTGGTTAGAAACCCGGTGTTTCTAAGGTATTTTGAGGGTGAGCATTATAAAGCCCCGTTAGAAATGGCGTCTCCGGTGAATAGTAATTTGAGTCTTAGTGTTAGCTTGAGTTTCTTTGGCCAGCGCAATCGTTTGTTATTTGCCCGTGACGTGACAAGAACCCAGCACTTGGAGCAGATGCGCAAAGATTTCGTTGCGAATGTTTCTCATGAGCTGCGTACCCCACTTACAGTGATAAATGGTTATCTTGAGACTTTTTCCGATCACGGTGGCGACAATCCGCGCTGGGATCGCGCGGTAAGTCAGATGCTTGAGCAGTCTCGGCGCATGCACATGCTAATTCAGGATTTAATGCTGCTATCGCGCTTAGAGGCTTTGCCGAAGGCCGGTGACGATGCGGTTATTCAGCTGCGCTCTTTAATGGAAATGATTAGAGAGGAGTGTGAGTTAGCTGCAAAAAGCCCTCGTCGAGTTGTTATTGAGTGTGATGACACTATTGCAATCAGCGGCAATGCTAATGAATTACGCAGTGCGTTTTCAAACTTAGCCGTCAATGCTGCCCGCTATACGTCGGAAAATGATACCATTACCCTGCGCTGGTATAGAGATGATGACCATGCCTATTTCGAAGTGGAAGACACTGGCATAGGTATAGAGCCACAATATATTCCGCGCCTTACCGAGCGCTTTTATCGTGTCGATCAAAGCCGCTCGATAGATACTGGCGGCACAGGGCTTGGTTTAGCAATCGTTAAACATGTATTAATTAGGCATCGCGCCGAATTACGCATTCGCAGCATACCGGATAAAGGTAGTGTGTTTGGCTGTGTTTTCCCCAGATCGGCCGCCGTGCCAGTCTCTTTATAATAAAAGTGTATTTTTGCCTTTTAATCGTCACAAATTTGTCACAATTGGGCTATAGAGTGGCTAGGTTGAGGTAGTTGATTAAGCGGATTCAAATCCAAAGTGCATCATTTGATCAGATAGAACAACAGGCCAGCTGAAGATAGGCGCCCCTTTTTCCTCAAACAAGTGATGATGGGAGCATCTCAGTAACGCACTTATGACCTCGATGCCAGATAGCAATTCTAAAGAGATTACATACTATTAAAAAAGCTAAATCGCTGATTTTAAGGTCGTCAGTTAAGCTGAGACGAAGCTAGTGCTTAATACACTAAATGCTCGCTCAAGAAAAACCTAGGATTCGAAAATGCTGGTTAATTTATCGATGAGTAAAGGGCTGCGTCTGCAGCTTAAATTTTGATGCACTTCGGGTTTTAATCCGCGTTAGTTTGGGAGTTGCTTAGTGAACATTAAACAATATTTGGTCTGCAGCGTTGCGGCGTTATCATCGATGACTACTGTGGCGTTAACAGAGGTTGATGCCGCGCTGCCAGATTATGTTGCCGCTTCTGGGGTGTCGGGTAATTTGTCTAGCGCAGGTTCTGACACGCTGGCAAACTTGATGACTTTGTGGGGCGAAGATTTCAAACGCTTCTATCCCAATGTCAATGTTCAAATTCAAGCCGCGGGTTCGTCAACGGCGCCCCCAGCATTGACTGAAGCTACGTCAAATATTGGACCGATGAGCCGGAAAATGAAAGATAAGGAAATTGAATCTTTTGAAATAAGATACGGTTACAAGCCAACAGCTATTCCGGTTGCGATTGATGCCTTGGCTATTTTTGTACATAAAGATAATCCGATTAGTGGAATGACAATGGCGCAGGTGGACGCGGTGTTTTCGAGTACCCATAAATGTGGTCACGCTGATAACGTAGAAAGCTGGGGTGGTCTTGGAATGGGAGATGCTTGGACGGCGCGCGATATTCAAATGTTTGGTCGTAACTCGGTGTCTGGTACTTACGGGTACTTTAAAGAAAAAGCGCTGTGCAAGGGTGATTTTAAAAACGGCGTGAACGAACAGCCGGGATCGGCATCGGTGGTGCAATCTGTCTCAACATCAATCAATGGTATTGGGTATTCTGGCATCGGTTATACGACCTCTAGTGTACGTGCTATTCCGCTCGCAAAAGATAATAAAAGTGGTTTTATAGAAGCTAATGCAGATAATGCGACGGCGGGTAAATATCCGCTGTCACGTTTCTTATATGTCTACGTGAATAAAGTGCCCAACCAGCCACTGGCGCCTTTAGAACGTGAATTTGTTAAGCTGGTGCTTTCTAAGCACGGTCAGGAAATTGTTGTGAAAGATGGCTATATTCCCCTGCCAGCCAGCGTCGCCACGAAGATTCGCGCTAAGCTCGCGCTATAAGTTAACTGGGCTGATGATCAAGATACCGTCAATGTAGATGCGGTTTTTGAATACGATAGCGGTCATTAAACTGAAAGAGAATACTCATACTGTGTTTGTGAGTGCTCCAAGAGCTATATAAAATGAGTCAATCTGAGGTACGAGCTACCGCTTCCGCCTATCGCAAGTGGCGCCAAGTGAAGGACGGCATAGCTACCGCAACCATCACTGCCGGCGGCGTCGGTGTATTGCTCGCGATATTGCTCATCTTTTTTTATCTTCTTTACGAAATCATGCCCTTGTTTCAGTCTGCATCGATTGAGTCAGAAACCGCGTTCAATACCAATAGTACCGCCCCGGCTTTGTATCTGGCGATGGAAGAGCAAGCCGAAATTAGTTTTAGGCTTGGACGTGGCGGTGACGCAGAATTTTTCCGGTTAAGTGACGGTTATTTACTGTCTGCAACGCAGTTACCATTAAACGGTGCGGATATTCTCAGTTTTGCACTTGAGTCAGAAGATAGTCGTCTTTTCGCTTTGGGTTTGAGCGACGGCAAAGTACTCATTGCCAAGCATGACTACCGAACCAGTTATCCAGACGGTGAGCGTCTTATTACTCCTGTGTTGCGTTTCCCTTATGGTGATAAAGCCTTTCTATTGTCTGCAGGGCGCCCACTTCAGCAGGTTGCAATCAGCGACAGCGATGACGCTTTACTGATAATTGGTGTTACGGACGGCAAGTTGTTTGGGCGCCGTTGGCTTAAAGAAGAGGACTTTCTTAGTGAGGAAATAACCTTAAGTGAAGAAGACGTGTCACTACCCGATTTGGATATTATCCCCAGTCGGGTGCTAATCGGTCCTGGTCAGCAATGGCTTTATGTATTGGCCGCTGATGGTGGTTTTCGCTTGATCGATCTGCCTGAGCAGACGATTACTGATCGTGGCTATCTCTTTGATAACGGCAAACTGAGCCAGGCGCGTTTTTTGTTAGGTGGTATTTCTTTACTAGTCGCCAGTGATCATGGCTCGGTTGGGCAGTGGTTTGTTGTAAGAGATAAGGAGCGCGATTCTGGCTATAAACTGCAGCCGGTTCGGCAATTTGATATCCCCAGCGGTGGCAGTGCCGCCTTGGTGACGGAGCATCGCCGCAAAGGCTTCGCCAGTGTTGATATCCAAGGTAATCTCGATCTGTTTTACACCACCTCGCATCGACGCTTATTGAGCGCAGATCTCAACGTTGGAACGATTCGCGCGATGGCAATTTCACCGCGTGCTGACAAGCTTTTAGTGGAAAATAGTGAGGGTGGACTTGCAAGTTTTGCCCTACACAATGAACATCCTGAATTGTCGTGGAAAGCCTTGTGGAGCAAGGTTTGGTATGAGAGTTACCCCGAGCCGAGCTATGTTTGGCAGTCGTCGGCGTCCAATAATGATTTCGAACCAAAATATAGTTTTGCACCATTGGCCTTCGGCACCTTAAAAGCCGCATTCTATGCAATGCTTATTGCCGCGCCACTGGCAATCTGTGGCGCTATTTATACTGCTTACTTTATGGCACCGGCGCTGCGCCGTAAGACCAAGCCCTTAATCGAATTAATGGAAGCTCTGCCGACTGTTATTTTGGGTTTTCTAGCAGGTTTGTGGCTTGCACCATTTATTGAGAAAAATTTACCGGCGATATTTTCCCTATTTGTTTTTCTACCTATCGGTATTTTAGTGTTTGCTTGGTCGTGGTCACAACTGCCGTCATCCTTCCGCCGCCGGATTCCAGACGGTTGGCATCCGCTGCTGCTTGTTCCTGTGGTACTGGCGGTAGTGTTGGGATGTGTAGAGCTCAGTGCGCCAATAGAGCGTGCCTTTTTTGGCGGCGATATGCGTGCGTGGTTAACCAACGATATTGGGGTTTCTTTCGATCAGCGCAATGCCTTAGTGGTTGGTATTGCAATGGGCTTTGCGGTGATCCCGACTATTTTTTCGATTGCTGAAGACGCCATTTTCTCAGTGCCCAAGCATCTTAGTTATGGATCTCTAGCGCTGGGTGCAACGCCATGGCAAAGCTTGGTTGGCGTGGTGATACCTACCGCTAGTCCGGGTATTTTTTCGGCCTTGATGATTGGAATGGGTAGAGCCGTGGGTGAAACCATGATCGTATTAATGGCAACCGGTAATACGCCAATTATGGACGCGAATATTTTCGAAGGGATGCGGACCTTGGCGGCAAATATTGCCGTTGAAATTGGTGAAACCGAAGTAGACAGCTCCCACTATCGAGTACTATTTTTAGCGGCATTTGTGTTATTTATGTTTACCTTTGCTGTCAATACAGTTGCAGAAATAGTGCGTCAACGTTTGCGTACGCGTTATGGAAATCTTTAATTGCTTGATACTGAATGTACTGAGTCGCCAGAGTAAGAAATACGGGAAGTTAGGTCATGTCATTGTACGATGATAACAAGCAGGGCTTTAAAGAGTGGTATAAGCGCGGCGAGCCTATGATTTGGATGAATGCGGCTGCAGTAACAGTAAGCACCTTGGCTGTTATTGGCTTGCTCCTGTTATTGGCGGTTCGCGGTTTAGGTCATTTCTGGCCAGCATCGGTAATGCAGGCTCAATATAATCTGCCGAGTGAAACGGCCGTAGCGGTTTTGGCCGAGCAGGTTGAATCAGAGGCGGTGCCTATTGAGCAGTTATTAGGCGCCGGGTTTAAGATCGACACGGAAGATGCCTTTGTTGACCGCCAGTTAGTGAAATTAGGTAATCGTGACGTCAGTGGCGCGGATTTTAAATGGGTAATCACTCGCTACTTGAATGAGATTAGTTATCCCGAAGACGCAGTTGTTATTGAGCGGCTTGAATGGGGTAATTTTTATGGTTTTCTGCGAAATGTAAAAGAAGGGGGCGTACTTGTTACGAGTACGGACAATGGCGATATCTGGGATGAATTTCAATCGCGAGTAAAGCGGGCAATTGAGATCCATCAGCGGATCAAGAAAATAGAGAAAAAAGATATTGGTGCAATCAATTATCGTATTGAGCGATTGCGTATAAAAGAAAGAGGTTTAGAACTTGATACCGCGGTCCCGGAAAATCGTCGTCTACAGCTGCAAGCCGATATGGCGGCCGAGCGCGCTGAGTTAAATCTGGAATATAAGGTTTCACAGGGTCAGCTTGCAGATTTGTACCGTCAATGGCATCGGGACAGTTTCACGATGGCAACGGCATCTGGTCAGACAAAAGAGCAGCGGGTTTCCACGGTGGTGCATGCCTATCGGCCGAATGGCATGAACTTGATTCAAAAAATAGGTTTTTATGGTGCTAAATTTTGGGAGTTCTTAAGTGATGAACCCAGAGAGGCCAACACCGAAGGCGGTATTTTCCCAGCCATATTTGGCACGGTTATTATGGTGCTGATTATGTCAGTACTGGTGACGCCGTTTGGGGTTATGGCGGCGGTATATTTGCGCGAATATGCCAAACAGGGACTGATGACACGGACGGTTCGTATTGCCGTAAATAATTTGGCTGGTGTCCCCTCAATTGTCTACGGTGTTTTCGGTCTGGGCTTTTTTATCTATTTTCTGGGCGGAGAGATGGATAAAGCTTTTTTTCCTGAGTCGTTGCCAGCCCCGACTTTTGGCACTCCGGGATTATTATGGGCATCGGTAACATTGGCGCTGCTAACTTTGCCTGTGGTTATTGTTGCAACCGAAGAAGGTTTGGCACGGATCCCAATGAGTTTGCGTGAAGGTAGTTTAGCGTTGGGCGCGACCAAGGCCGAGACGCTTTGGCGTATAGTGTTACCTATGGCGAGCCCTGCGATGATGACGGGATTGATACTAGCGGTAGCGCGAGCAGCAGGGGAAGTGGCACCGTTGATGTTAGTTGGTGTAGTGAAACTGGCACCATCATTACCTGTAAATGGGAATTTTCCTTATTTCCATCTAGATCAGAAGTTTATGCATCTGGGCTTTCATATTTATGATGTTGGTTTTCAGAGCCCGAATGTTGAAGCGGCAAGACCGTTGGTATACGCCACGGCCTTGTTACTAGTTGTTATCATTGCCTTACTTAATTTAAGTGCAGTAGCTTTACGCAATCGTTTGCGTGAGAAATATAAATCACTGGAAATGTAAGCGCGGACGACTTGAAGGATAAGGCAGCGAATTTTATGACAAGTGACAAATCAACGGCAAAGGCGCACGCTATTAATATTGAATCACTGGGGCGCAATCGTGTGGAACAAACTATCCACGATGAAGATATTACCTTAACTGTAGATAATATTGATTTATACTACGGTGATAAGCAGGCTTTATTCGACATTAATATGGTGATTCCACGCAAAAAAGTGACGGCATTTATTGGGCCTAGCGGCTGTGGTAAGTCGACCTTGCTTCGCTGTTTTAACCGGATGAATGATCTGGTAGATAGTTGTAAAGTAGAGGGCGGTATTTCCTTGGATGGATCTAATATCTACGATAAACGAGTAGATGTTGCGACTTTGCGGCGAAAGGTTGGTATGGTATTTCAAAAGCCAAATCCCTTCCCAAAATCTATTTATGAAAATGTAGCTTACGGCTTGCGTATTCAAGGTATTAATAAGAAGCGCGTAATCGATGAAGTCGTCGAGCGCTCCTTGCGCGGGGCCGCATTGTGGGATGAAGTTAAAGATCGTCTGCATGACAATGCGCTTGGTATATCCGGTGGTCAGCAGCAGCGCTTGGTTATTGCGCGCACCATTGCAGTAGAGCCGGAAGTATTGTTATTGGACGAGCCGGCGTCGGCACTAGATCCGATATCAACACTGAAAATTGAAGAGTTGATCTACGAGCTAAAAGACAAGTACACCATTGTGATTGTTACTCACAATATGCAGCAAGCGGCGCGTGTGTCCGACTACACGGCGTTTATGTATATGGGTAAATTAATTGAGTTTGATAACACAGATATCCTTTTTACAAACCCCAGAAACAAGCAAACCGAAGATTATATTACCGGTCGTTATGGCTAAGGTTTGATGACAGATTTTGAGATATGACTTATGAAAGAAAAAATATCACATACGCATCATATATCTCAGCAGTTCAATACCGAGTTGGATGATATTAAGACTCGGATGCTGGAGATGGGTGGCTTAGTTGAAAAGCAGGTTGCCGATGCAACCAATGCTTTTATGAATCTGGACACCGGTTTGGCGTCAGACGTCAAGCAGGGCGACAAGCTCGTTAATAGTTTAGAGGTAGCCATTGACGAAGAGTGCACTATTATCTTGGCGCGTCGTCAGCCTGCAGCGAGTGATTTGCGGCTGGTATTATCAATCAGCAAGATTTTAAATGATCTTGAGCGCATGGGTGACGAAGCTAGCAAGGTAGCGGATAGCGCCATCAAACTCGCCGAGCTTGGTGGTTTACCACGCAGCTTCTTGGAAATTCGGCATATTGGTGATCATGTGTCGGGCATGGTGCGCAATGCACTGGATTCTTTTGCGCGCCTTGATATCGATTTGGCTTTAGAAGTTGCCGAAGAAGATAAGGCCGTTGATTTAGAATACGGTACCGCAATGCGCAGCTTAGTGACTTACATGATTGAAGACCCGCGCACTATTACCTCTGTGCTGCAGGTTATGTGGGCTTTACGTTCATTGGAGAGGGTGGGCGACCACGCTCGTAATATCGCCGAACACGTTATTTACTTGGTCAAAGGTGCCAACGTCCGCCATGTTAATATTGATGAAATGGCGGCTACAGTACAAGAGGGCTAAGCCTTATTTCATGTTTGGGCGGGGACTTGCTAGAACCGATATTAGCCTGGTCCCAAGGGTAAACCTGTTACCAGCCATAGGCTGAGTAGTAGCGACCAGCTAATAAAAAATATAACTGAGTACGGCAGCATCAATGCGATTAAGGTGCCCATGCCCGCAGATTTATCGTGGCGCTGCATAAAGGCCACCACAACCCCAAAGTAGGGCATCAATGGGGTAATAATATTGGTGCTTGAGTCACCAATTCGATATGCCATCTGCGCTGATTCAGGGTCTACTCCCAGCAAAAATAACATTGGAATGAAAATGGGTGCCATCAAGGCCCATTTAGCCGAAGCGCTTCCTATTAAGAGATTGATACTCGCGCTAATAAATATAAACCCCATTAACAAGCTGATTTTTGACAGCTCCAGTCCTGCAAGCCAGTTTGCGCCATTGATAGCGGATATCGCACCTAAGCCGGTCCAGTTAAAATAATTGACAAACTGGGCGGCGAAAAACATCAATACCATGTAGCCTGATAAGGTACTGATCCCGGTCTCCATGCCCGCAATCCAGTCTTGATGGCGTTGATATTTTCCTGTGGTATAGCCAAAGATTAATCCGCTAATAGTGGCGTAAAGCGCGATAAATACCACAATTCCATTGAGTAAAGGTAGGGCGGCCAGGCCACTGGGATCTGGGTTGCGCAGTAGTCCACTGTCAGGAATCACTAGCCAAAGTAAGACTCCGATAAAGACAATGCTAAATAAGGTCACTCTGCGCATTGCGGTTTTCAATGCGGGGCTATCAGTGGACAGCTTTACGCTTGATTCGTTAAGGGATGTCGTTGGCTTAGATAGCCGTGGCTCGACAATGTTTTCGTTAACCCATGCGCCAATAATGGTAATAAACACTGTTGAAACTAGGGTGAAATAGTAATTTGCGCTGGTCAATACTTGACGGTCGGGGGCCACCAAGGCGATGGCTTCGGTGCTGATACCGGAGAGGATCGCATCCACTGGCCCAAGTAATAAGTTCGCGCTATAGCCACCAGATACACCAGCAAATGCAGCAGCGATGCCCGCTAGAGGAGATCTACCCGCCGCGCGAAAAATGAGTGCAGCTAGCGGAATTAGTACAACGTAACCAGAATCAAAGCCGATGCTAGACATGACGCCAGTAAAAACCACAAAACTGCTTAATAAGCGTGGCGGTGCGTTAGCGGCTAGGCGCTGAAGAGTGTGACCCAGTAAGCCAGAGTCTTCGGCGACCGCAATCCCTAGAATCGCAACCAACACTGAGCCAACTGGAGCAAAATGAATAAAGTTGCTGACCGTATTGCCGACCATCCATTTAATCCCTTCGCTGCTAAGTAATGACTTAGCCGGAATGATTTCATTGGTGACGGGATGCAGAGCGGAGACCACAAAAAAATCAGCTAGAGCTGATGTTGCAACAATACCAATACAAAGATAGATGAATAACAGTACTGGATTGGGCAGGCGGTTGCCAATGACCTCAAGCCTATTCAGCCAGCGTTGAACTAATGGGGGGCTGGGTTTTGTATTGTTCATCAGATTAAGCCTGCCGATTTTGTCTCGTGTTTATCAGTATACCGATAGTTGGGTGTTTTTTATGAGTTCGCTATTTACTTATTGTTAGGAGATTTTATATTTATTAGCAAATCATGCTGTCGCGATCATATGCCAAGACCTAAATCGGCGGTGGAAATAGGGGCTGGCGTATTATCGGAATAAACTTTTTAGCCCCAGTTGCAATAGTGCTGGTTTACAACAACACCCTGTTAAAGAATCTGATTGTTGACAAGCCAGGCCAACGCTGCGGAGATGTTGTCGACTTTTCTCCTAGAATTATGATAATGAGAGCTCAGTTGACTAACGTATCTTCTCCAATTGCGGTCTTGTGCCGTGTTAAAGTATCACTCGCTTATGGCGAAAAGTTGACCGCAATAGCAATAATATAATAGGAGTCACTCACGGAATATTCCTGTACGTACTTGGGTTTGATATTTATTCTAAGCCACATTTATATAGCTGCTTCTAGTGTTTTTTTACGCCTTAGGGGGTGTTGGTAAGTGAGTGATTCTGCAACAACCGTCGCCAAACCTAGTTTTAAAGCGATGTTTAGCCTTTACCTTGCCATGATGAGCGTCGGTATGGGGCAAACGGTCGTGTTTGCCATTCTGCCTATGCTGGGGCGAGAGCTTCATCTTGATTTACTTGTGTTCCAGTTGCCTTTTTCCGATATTGTGATTGAGCCTCGAGAGATGGTAATTACGTCTTTATCTGCCTTGACGGCGTTCGCTTTTTTTATTGCCGCTCCCATATGGGGACGGCTCAGTGATCGTTGGGGACGAAAACCACTCATAATTATGGGCTTGTTTGGCTATGTTATCGGTACTTTGACGTTTAATGGTGTTGCCTACTTAGGTTTGTCAGGGGTAGTGATGGGCACTGCGCTGTTTAGCTGCTTAATTATCAGCCGTGCGTTTCATGCCGTAATAATGTCACCAACTCATCCTGCTGCTGCAGCGTATATGGTAGACGTAACCTCAGTGCATGAACGAACCAAGGGCATGGGTAAGCTTCAGGCATTTAATCAGCTTGGCGTGATGCTTGGGCCGGCATTAGCGTGGTTTGTAAGTATCAATTATCTAGCGCCACTTTATATTCAAGCTGGGGTGTCACTTATTGTTGGTATTTTGGTGTGGCGTTACCTGCCGGCTATTCCGGTTTCAAATGCCAGCGGAAAGAAACTACTCAAGTTATCGTACTTTGATCCGCGTTATCGTTTATTTATTGCGATTGGTTTTGCCATTTACAGTCTACTGGGTATGGTTCAGCAAACCTTAGGATTCTATTTTCAGGATGTCTTAGCGGTCGATGGTGTTCGCGCTGCACAGTTGTTTTCAAGCGCAATGGTGGTGTCGTCAGTCGCTATTTTAGCCGCTCAGTTTCTGGTGGTGCGACGATATAGTGGCTTGCCGATGGGCTTATTGCGGTTTGGTTTACCGTTTATGTTGCTGTCATATGTCCTCCTGGCTAACGCTATTACCTTATGGATGCTCTACCTTTCTATGGGTTTGTTTGGATTTGGTATGGGGTTAACGGGACCGTCTTTCACTGCAAGTGCAACGATGGCGGTAGAGTCGCACGAGCAGGGTAGTTTAGCGGGATTAATAGGTGCAATTGCGGGCCTTGGGTTTATGTTCGGCCCTTTAGTCGGTGGCGCTCTATACCGTATTTCACCGAGCTATCCTTATTGGTGTGCGGCTGCGGTGATGGTATTTATCATTCTGATTTTGTCGTTTTTTGAGAAGTCATGGAATAAATAAAAATATTATGACAGTTTGGTTAAAATTCATGCTAATTCGCTCGCGTACCATGAACCCTGTCTTAAGCTCTTATGTACATACTTATCCACAAGCTTATTCACCTTAATTGGGGAAAACTTTGCGCCAGTATGATTTTGACAGCACAACTTATGCACAAGGGCGGTGTAGCTAAAATATTAGGTATTTTTGAAAGGTGTCGCTTAATTTTTGGACTTTCCAGCTATTTACAGGCGTTTAATGGGCGGTAGTCACTATTCGCTTGCGCTGTTCGGCTCTTTATTAATATTGTTTGGACCTTTGCTCAAAATACCACGTAACTAGACCGTTATATTGTGGTGTTCGGCAAGCTACCTGCCATATTTTCGCTATGTGTGGGGCCAGTCATGGCTAAAGATGCGATGGCACTGGGGCGAACTTGGGTCCGAGACTAGAGTTCGAGATTTGGCTAGTCATTGTTTTCCCGAATTCCTATTTTTTGATCCCGAACGCATCGGTAGTGAACAAATGCGGCCTGTAACTGACCCCGGTAGGGACGACGAAGTGGCTAGTATTGAGGTTGGCAATGTCTCTGCTGAGGAAGGAATGGATAACGAAGGGTCGAGTACTATCTACCTGTGCAGCAGTTACCCTGTTCACGGTCCTATCTTTATTTCATGATGAATGTAAAGCTGGTCAGGTGGACAATTGAGTCGAGCCTATGTTCTGACCATTGGACTTACCTTAATACCTCATCGCTGCCGCTTTTAACGCCGTACGTTAAACACCCTATTTAAACAATAGTTCTTCGAAGTTTGAGCGCGCAGACTGATATCTTTATTGCCCCAGATTTGAGTTCTCGCTCGGTAAATCCTCTCGCAGCAAATTAGCTGTAAACTATCAGTGCTGACACTGCCTGTTACACCATGATACCTGGTGATAATTTGAGAGCGATACTCTCGATTAGCTTGAATGTGTGAAAGGGACAGCGCCTTAAATAAGGCGATTGTTAACACTAATTTGGAATTACACCTAATAAAAGACTGAAAATTTTTCCATTGAAACAAGCATGTTTAAATTCTTTCAGATTGCTTAGTTTCGCCTTATCCATGCTGTTAATATGAGCGTATATTAAATAATATTAGGAAGTATCATGGGTCGTAAGCTAATTAGTTTGGTTTTTTTTATATTAACTTTATGCTGCTGGGGATTGTTTGCGCAAAACACATTTGCAGATTCTTGTAATAACTGCATGGCACCCTCAGGCTCTAGTGGTTCTGGTTCAAAAACAGACAATAACGTCTATATAGGTTTAGTCTGGACTTTAAATCACCAGATATCCTATTTACCTGACTTATCTGTTGGATTTAGGTCTTTAAAGATTAATTCTAATAATGATGTTAACGGTGGTGATTTAAGTGGTCGTATACGTTTCAATGAAGGGCCGTCATTTGATAGTATTCGGTTGGTATATGTAGGTGGAAATAGAGAGATTCAAGGTAATCTAGGCGGAGGCTATTCCTTCAAACAAAAGAGTTTGCTAGCGGTTGCTGCAGTTGAGAGCGCTTATATCAAAGTGGGCTCTGACTTCATTAATAACGAAAAGTCATTTGTTCCCTACGTTACATTAAACTCGCTATTAAAGCCTAGAACGGTTAAAGGTGGCAGTTTAACTTGTCCGAGTGGAAGCGAATTGACTTCAAGTAACGATCGTGAAGTTCGCCCTGTCGCTCCAAGTGATAGCAATGCTGGTTATACCTGTGTCTATCCCCAACCCCAACCCCAACCATCAGATAGACGTCTTAAAAATAGTATTCATTTGATTGCTAAGTTGGCTTCTGGTTTGAAGATTTACTCATTTAAATACAATTGGGAAAACGAGACACACGTAGGTGTAATGGCCCAAGATTTGCTTAAGAATAAAATATGGCAGAAGTCAGTAGCTATACTCCCTAATGGTTTTTATGGGGTTAATTACGCCTCACTTGGTTTAAGAATGACAACACTTAATAACTGGAATAAAGAAGGTTTAAATTCCATTCAATTAGATTAGCAATATAAAAATATAGGCTAAATTTTTATACAGCGGCTGTTATTAGTTAGACATAATATAAAAGTGTCGTTTGGTGCTTTTTGTTGGGTATCGATTGTCTGCTATCAATTAATAAGATATTCATGCTCCAGCAAGCACCGGTACGGAGCGCGGTTGCGGATATTGCCGGGCCGCTAGGTTCTGATTGGCAAGGAGGGATGTTTAGCCGTAAAACCCACTTAGTTGTAGAGCCTGCCGTCAATATTGTGATGCAAAGTTATTCTTACAACAAAATTCGACTACCATTGGTATTTAGTTGGCGGATATCTCTGCCAATATTGCGCCAATGACCACGAAGTTACCGTCACTTCAAACTCAGCTTGGAACTTAGCAGGCGCGGATAAATAAGTACCAACAGAAATTGATGTCTCGCGTGAGCTACTTTTTGAAAAACCCTGCTAGGGTTAAGAACAATCGACTGGATTAAAAGATTGATGAGTAATGATCGGCAACTGCGGTATCAAATCATAGAGGATAACGAAGATTACCTTGTCGTTGATAAAGCGGCGGGTGTTAATTTACATCGCAATCAGCACGCCCAGAGTTTGATTGACGTTTTGCACGCCGACTTTCCTGGTGAGGCCTTGCACTTGGTGCACAGGCTTGATGATGCGACCTCGGGTTTGTTGTTAATCGCCAAAAACCCGCTTGCAGCGGCCGAGTTGGGTCAATTATTTGTGACAAGAGAAATAGAGAAATTCTATTTTGCGCTCGCTGATGGCAAGCCGATTAAAAAGCAGGGCATGGTTGTTGGCGACATAAAGAAGAGCCGCAGTGGCAGCTACTTACTTAGCCGAACGCGAAGTAATCCATCGACAAGTCAATTTTTTAGTTTTGCTCTAAAAGATGGCCGGCGAGCGTATTTATTAAAACCCCATACCGGTAAAACGCATCAGTTACGGGTAGTAATGAAAAGTCTCGGGGTCCCCATATTGGGCGATCGCCGTTACGGCCCAAGTACCCAACACAGCGATAGAATGTACTTACATGCAATGGCGTTGCGCTTTCACTTTCGGGGTAGAGAAAGGCGATATGTCTGTATTCCGCACGATGGCGACGCTTTTGTAGATGGAGGCTTGCAGCCAGTATTGTTAGACTGTCAATCTCCGTGGGACATCAAGTGGCCCAACCTAAAGTAGCGTAATATAGTCATTGTTTGTAAATGTGGATTCATGATGTTGCTATCTGTTGTTATAAAAATGAATAAGGTATTTGCGTGATCTTAGACGAATCTTCCGACCTGTTGTTAAAATTAAACCGCGAAACGTCTCGAATTCCGTGGAAGGATTTGCAGCGCTTTTATGCTCAGGGAGCAGTATTGCTAGTTGGGGCGGACATAGATCTTATTGCAGCAGCAGTCGCGGTGGCAAACGATGATGCGGCGGCAGTCTCTACATGGATGAAGGACGAGCAGTTAAAAAAAGCCACTGAAGAAGTTGCCCTTAGCTGGCTAGCCGAAGACTGTGAGGTATGGGCAGTTGTCGTTGCGCCATGGATTCTGGTTCAAAAAGAACGGAGCTCGACATGACATCGCCTGAATATTATCTGGCTGAGTTAGAGACCAGGTTAAACGGTTTTTTCAGTGATCAAGCTGACGGCTTAGATATTCCGCCAGCCTTGTTGTATCGCCTAGAAGGGTTTATTGATGCTGGTATTATGCTTGCTTTTATTAGCGCCACCGATATGAAAAAACGTCTAACTGCGCTGGCAGAACACTATGCTGGGGCCGACGCCGCTGCGATTTATGAGAATGATGACCGCATCATTCTTCATCTCCTTATGCCGGAAGCGCCGGTATATCCGTCTACTAAGTCATGAGTGTATTGCGGCGATGATACAGGCTGAGTTGTGTTGGTTCATTAAGCAGCTTGGCGTCGTTGGTAAACACAATGGTCATCGGTATTTATTGTTTTTTAGTGGGGAGCGGTCTTGGGGTCAAACACAGCTCGAAGCGCTAGATCGCAGTGATGGTGAATATTTATTACTGGCAGATAAGGCCATTGCTGGCTTGTCGCCTAACCGCGCAAAACAAAATTTAGGCAGAGAATTTAGCACCGTTATTATCGATGCGTATTCAGTGCAGTCTGTCGATGAGTGGTTAGCGGCATCGGGTACAGTCCTTGCTGGCGGGCTACTGATTTTTCTTTGCCCAGAATTTGATCAATGGCCGCGCTATTATCAGAGTAAATCCTACACGACACAGGTTAATGCCGAGTCATTTTTTCTAAAACGTATGGTGTCTAAGGTCGCAGATTGTTTTGGTGTTTACGAGTTTAGTCAGCAGTCTATGTCTAGTAGTGGCTTTCGGCCTGAATTGCCCGCTTTGGCGCAATCTTGGCAGCCTTCGCTGCCAACGCCCGATCAACGGGCTACAGTCGATGCTATTATTCGAGTGGTTAGCGGCAGAGCCAAGCGACCGCTGGTGATTCGCTCTGATCGCGGTCGCGGTAAAACGTCATCGCTTGGCATCGCCGTTGCAGACTTGTTTCGAAATGGCCGGTGTCGGCGGGTCGCGATTACCGCGCCGAATATTGGTGCAGTTGAAGCGGCGTTTCGGCAAGTGCAGCTGTTGTTACCGGATGGGGAGATTATCGCAGGCGCATTCCACTTTAATGACTGCGAACTAATCTTTTTACCGGCCACTGAACTTGGCGAGGCGGCGCATTGGGATTTAGTGCTTGTTGATGAAGCTGCGACACTCGCTGTTGGCGTTCTGCATGAGCTATTGCAAACCCAGCCACGAATTGTGTTTTCTACCACGGTCCATGGTTACGAAGGGAGCGGTAGAGGCTTTGATACGCGCTTCAAAGATATTTTAGACCGCGAGCGTCCCCATTGGCGTCGTGTTGAATTGCGGGAGCCGGTGCGCTGGGCAGCCGACGATCCACTAGAGAAGTGGCTAGACGGGGCTTTCTTATTAAGTACAGAGCCCATTACACCTAGTGATTCGAGTCCCATTCAATTGCGGGTGCTTAAGCGTGATGATTTTGAGCAGGAAGTGATCCTTAGCCAAGTGTTCGGCCTGCTGGTTCAAGCCCATTATCAAACGTCGCCACGCGACCTGCAGTATTTATTAGATTCATCTTGCGTAGTGATTGTTGCTGAAAGTGATGATGGCGTTATCGGTGTCTGCCAATTGCTGCCAGAGGGCGGACTCAGCGATGATCTAAGCGCTGCGGTTGTTAGCGGCCAACGCCGGCCGAAAGGCCACTTGGTAGCCCAGCGACTCGCTCATATTAATGCGGCGGTTGATTATGCGCGCTGCGTGAGTTTTCGAGTGAATCGTATTGCAATAGTGACAGACCTCCGTCGCCAAGGTATAGGTGGCAGGTTATTGGGGATGGCAGAGACACATAGCCGCAATAAGGGTGGCGTCTATCTGTCATCGAGTTTTGCGGCATCTGCCGAGGTGGTGCAGTTTTGGCTGCAGAATGATTTTCTACCATTATGGCTCGGTAGTCGCAGAGATACATCGAGTGGCGATTATTCACTCATTGTTGCCAAAGCGCTGCAGCCAAATGTGAGTGTAGATTTTAACCAAATGCAGCAGCGGCTGTTGAGTGATTTACCTTTAACCGTGCGGCATGTGCATTCGAAAATTAGCGCGGATACACTCGTGCAGATCCTCGCTGTCGGCGCACTGCACGCTCAGATTTTGAGTGCTGATCTGCGCCAGATGCAGCGCTATTGCAACACCGAATTGATTTTTGAACAGGCTGCTGCAAGCTTGATGCGTATATGCTGTACTGCTGATTTGCGCGCTATTTGCGGGGCTGAATTTGCTGTGGAAGTGCTATTATTATCCCAAAGCTGGGCGAGTATGACGGCGAAGTATCAGCTAAGCGGGCGCGGGGCGGTAGAGCAAAAACTACGAAGTATATTTAATGAAGTTGATGCTATTTATAGATCTACGGAGGCAAAATGAGCAGTATTTTCACAAAAATCATTCGCGGCGAACTACCTGGGCACCGGGTATGGGAAGACGAACATGCAGTTGCGATTTTAACGATTGAACCGATTCAGGAAGGACATCTATTACTTATTCCAAGGTTGGAGATCGATCACTGGGATGATCTGCCAGCGGAATTGGCAGTCCATTTAATGACCGTGTCGCAAATGTTGGCAAAAGGCCTGAAAAAAGTTTTTCCCTGCCAGCGTGTCAGTATGATGATTATCGGCTTGGAAGTTCCACATACCCATATTCATCTGGTGCCTATTAATGACATGGCAGATGCGAATATTGGCAATGCAAAACGCGCTGACGTGGACGTGCTTGCCGCTACGGCAGATAAAATTCGATCAGCACTCGGCTGATTTAACTTGGGGGTTAAAGCATCGGTTGCGCAGGCTTTACATTGGCGTGAACAATTCGCATAGTCTGAATATCTGGCTGCTGGTGTTGTATTTCTCCTCGGAGCCATGCGGCTCCGTCAGGATCTTTTAAGATGCTGCCAACACCGCCCGAATTTTTGATGCAAAGCATTTGATTTATCCGTGTGTTTAGATTCTCGTCGCTCGGAACTCTCAGGCAACCCAGTGCTGCCTTCTCTGGCCATTGAAAACTGATACATTTTAGAGCCAATGGCGCCGCTGCCCCATTCACGGAATGCACATTTGAAGGGGCAGCCACGAGTGGTTTCACAGGATATGGAGTCATAGAGTGGTTTTCCATTGGCGCCGGTTAATTCAATAGCGTCCAGGGGCGACGGTAGTTGGTCTAAGAAGTTTCTCCGTTGGCGCGCGGTCGTTTTTTGAATGCTGCCGCTTTCTAAATAGGCGATGCCGCTGATCGATGGCCAGTTACTTGGTAGGGTACCATCTAAAATTTCTTTAAATGTTGTTTCACCTTCACCAAGAATAATAATATCGATAGGGTCTTCACCCAGATAGTCTTAGGCCTGTTGTACGTGCGGGCCACCGGCGATACAAAGCACTTCAGGGCTCTCAGATTTAATCTGATGAATAAGATCGAGAAATTCAGCGGCATTCCACGTGTGCATGCTAAACCCGATCACCGCTTGCTGGTCTTTTTTAAGAGCCTCATTTATCGCTGGTAAATAGATTTTTTGCCAGGATGTTTGCCAATCAACGATAGCGGTTTCGTCTTTAAAGTGAATCAGTTCAATCTCATATTGATCACTTCAAATGCCATATTTTTGGTAATAAGCTTTTAAGCCCCCCGTTGTTGTTGGCGCAGCCCAAAATTGATCTGAATCCATACTGAATAGCAGTACAGGTGTGGCAGATGAAGCCTTCATAATGATGTTCCGGCCGGGTGCTGCATTATTATTATGCAGGTTTATTTTAATGGGGTTGCATTTGACTAAAGAGTAACAGTCTTTAAAGACGGGAGCTTAATAGCGATTATTTATTTGGCTAAAGGTTTTTAGAGGCTAGGCCGTTCGGGTGAGGTTTGATTTGTATTGATGGGGCATCATGCTCGATATAATGATAATGATGAGGCAGTGACTATTATGGTTGAAACGCATTTAGCCCGAGAGTTTAATTTCCCCGCCGCCAAGGTTTGGGCTTTGTTAGAGGACTTTGGTGACCTCAGCTGGGTGCCGGGAATAGAAAAAATCGAATTACTCGGCAGCGGTGTTGGTATGACGCGGCGTTTGTATATCAAAGGCATGGATTCAATTGATGAGGTGTTGACTGCGCAAGATGCATCTAGCATGAGTTTTTCATACAATATTCCGCGCGGTGTTCCTATGCCTGTTAGTGATTACTCGGCCAATGCCAAAGTGACCGATCTGGACGGCGCTTTGAGTCGTGTCGACTGGTACGGTCGCGCAGAGCCAAAGGGTGTAAGTGATGATGAGGCTGTAGCTATGATCAACGGCGCGTATGAAATGCTGTTGCGGTGGCTTGACGACGCGCTAGCGGCCGCAGCGCGTGTTAATAGATAGCGATATTAGCCTGCCAGCCTATCTACTAGGCCTCGCGACGTCTCATGAGTTCCGGTAAGCCAGGGATCTCTAGTATATGGCGACGCAGTAAATCTAAACCTAGGGCCGTGACTAAGGTTTGAAACAAGCTGCGGTCCACCGGTAAGAAGAACTTTTTGATCCTTAGGTCGTCTTGACTGCCCCATGCAATCCAGACTGTACCCACCGGTTTATCCTCACTGCCGCCATCGGGTCCGGCAATGCCGGTAACGGCAACCACTAAGTCAGTGCCCAGCGCCAGTAGTGCGCCTTGTGCCATTTGACTGACAACCATTTCACTAACTGCGCCGTCGCTAGCCAAGCTCGATTCTGACACCGCCAAAAGTTGCTGTTTTATGGCGTTGGAATAGCTAACAATGCCGCCGGTGAATACCGTGGACGAGCCGGCGACGCTGGTGAGTTCGGCCGCGATTCGTCCACCAGTGCATGATTCTGCCGTGCCAATGGTTAAATTTTTCGCTTTGGCGGCGGCAATAGCTGCCTGCGCTAGGTTTAATGGCATATCACCAAGCAGGTGATCATCTATTAGTTCAATGATTTTACCGCGCCATTCATTGATTTTTTCGCCGGCATTTTGGCCTCGGGTTGTGAGCTTCACCTCGAGTACCGGCATCGAAGCGCGAAAGCCAAGTTCAACATCCTCTGGCCAATCAGGGTAACGCGTATTAACCCTCTCTTGGATGGATGACTCACCGAGTCCGAAAACGGCTAAACGCTGCGTTTGGATGTGGTCAGAGGCAAATTTGGCGGCTAGCAGCGGGATGATTTCATCGCTCATCATAGTGCGTAATTCACTGGGTACACCGGGTGTGGCGAGCACAAGACAATTGCCGATTTTCAGCTGTATGCCCACCGCGCTGCCGCGGGCGTTGGCAATAATACTGCAGCCCGCGGGCAGCATAGTTTGCTTAAGATTGGCGGCATTTAAATGGAAACCTCTGTGCTCGCACCACTGTGTTAAATGGCTCAGAGCCTCAGGATGTTCGGTGATGACGCTTCCTGTTGCATTGGCTAATGCCAGCGAGGTCATATCATCGACAGTGGGGCCGAGGCCGCCATTGATAATGAGGACGTCGCAGTCACTAGCCAGATCGCGAATTTGATTTTCAAGTGTGGGAAGGTAATCACCTACTGTGGTTTTTCTGTCAATGCGCCAGCCATAGTTAGTGATGAGCTCTGCGATCATGGCTGAGTTGGAATCAATAGTATCGCCGGCCATTAGTTCATTGCCGGTAAGAAGTAACTGCAGTTTCATTTTATTGAGAATATCCCGAAGCTGAAAGAGCGGTGGTTATTACCTGTTGTACAGTAAAATTTAAGCGTTTGTTTTCTTGTTATAGCATAGTAATGTCTTTATCTATTAAGCTCTAATTTTTTATGTGTTTGCCTGATGTGGGGGTACAAAATGAAATTTTTACTTGGTGTTTTGTTCGCGGCAGTCATTGTTTTAACCTTTGCGGGCTTTGAATACTGGCAGTATCAGAAGCAACAAGCCTATCGCCAAGAGGTTGATGCCGAGTTAATTAACTTGTCAGCGCGCGTTAATAATATTGAGGAGCGGATCGACATCGCCAAAGTTGAGATCGATAAAATTCAGCAAAACTCCTTGGGTGGCTTGATAGAAAGCGCCAACGACGCATTAATTCAAGGCTGGTCAGCCATGATTGATTCGGTGGAAAAGGAGCTGGAGCGCGCTAAAAAGGGGATTTCCACGCCCCCCAATGCCGCTGAGCCTAACTCAATGTCTGTGCAACCTGCGCCCAGTAATGGTGCCGGGGCGCTATAAGATGAGGCTGTAGCAATGCCGGAAATTAACGCGCATCTCAAGTAATATATTTGACTATGGCTGCAACAAGTGCAGATACGGTATGGTGACTATGGCGCTAAACATGAATTTTGCCACGAACCAAATTCCGTATAAGTTTATGATTTTTAGCCATCAGCATATGTTCAAGTGAGTATCCTGCCTTAAAATTACTTATATAGGCTTGGACAAGGCTAGTAGCGCAGGCGTGCATCTAGTTCATCGACTAGCTCTGCCCATTCAGCGTCAACATCCAAAGATTCTTTTAAAAAACTTGCCTGTGCCGGCTTCCAAAAGCTAGCCTCATGAATCTTCAAGTCCCGGGGTAGTGGCCGGTGGCGTACAATGAAGTGTTCAATTTCTTTATCTTCGCTCGGCAGGCCAAGCTGGTCAAAGAGTAGATTCATTGTATGTAGTTCGGTGTCCATTGAGTCCTCCGCAGATGAAATCGTGGTTACAGGTCCAATATAGAAGACCCGTTGTTTGCTTTCCAGTGTTTGTTTGCCAGTTCCTATATCAAGAGCTTGGTAGCATGCCCAGTCTAAGGCCCGCTTGCCAGCCACCATCGACAAGAAATTCCGCGCCGGTGGAATAGCTGCTTTCGTTTGATGCCAAAAATAAAGACATATTGGCGACCTCTATCGGCAGTCCTATCCGCGGCAAGGCATGATTCACATAGAAGTCGTCATCCTGCTCAGACGGTTCGGTTTGTCCCTCGGCGCCGTGCATGGCGGTAAATATTCCACCGGGATGAACACTGTTGACCCGAATATTATAGGGGCCTAGTTCAATCGCTGCGGATTTTGTCAGTCCTCGTACCGCCCATTTGCTCGATACATACGCAGACAAACCGTTTTTAGCTTGCAAGCCGTCGATGGATGAAATATTAATTATTGAGCCGCCTCCGGCTTTTTTCATTGGTCCAATAGCCGCGCGAATACCCAGGTAGGTACCTAGCTGATTAATTTTTATAACCCGCATATAGTCGTCGCTATCGGAGTCTGCAATAGCGGCAGCGTGTAAAACGGCAGCGTTATTAACGACGATATTCAGTGGTCCGAATACCTCTGCGGCACTTATGAGTTTTTGCCAATCTGCCTCGATCGATACATCGGCGTGAACATAGCTTGCGTTGCTACCCAGCGATACAGCAAGTGCTTCACCCGCATCATCAAGAATATCTGCGAGGACAACCTTGGCGCCATGGTCAATAAACAATTCGGCGGTGACGGCGCCCATGCCGCGGGCGGCACCAGTAATAATGGCTACTTTGCCGGCGAGTCTGCTCATATGATCTCCCGTAGGTCGTTGTCTTATGAAACTGTCAGTTAATGTATACGTGACTTTTTTCCTTCGCTATTATCCAATCGGACGAGGCAAGTGTATTGGTATTTGAATCAGGTGATTTCTAACTATGTTGTGTCGTTATTCTAGTGTGATATTAATGTGCTCCACACTTGTTGCGTGCGGAGACGAAATGGAGCGTAGTCGGGCAGTGCCGGTGTTGGACGTGAGCTCGGTAAATACTGCGGGAGTGGCAGAAAGTGCGATGCCGGATGAACAGGTGGCATCAGAGGCCAAGGTGGTGGCGGCCTCTGACATTTCTCCAACGTTAGATTTGAGTTTGCCCGTCGGCGTGCGCGGTGATGTGCCCGATTTGAGTAGCCCTGATAAGGATCGCTACGGTGTCGAGGCTTGGTTTGAGGAAAGCGAGGCAAATGACGGGCAGCGTTTTAAAATGAAAGCCAAGCTGCGGGTGAAAGAGGGCGCTGAATTTGATAAAAATAGTGATGTTAGTAGCTTTGGGGATTCGGTTGATGGTGCTGAGATGGGGTTTGAATATAAAACCCGCTAGGGCATGTATTGCAAATTTAATACCTACTTACAATTGGTGATTAGAGAATTAAAAAAGGCCGCATCAGCGGCCTTTTTGTTTTCTAGCGCTTATCCAATGGTACGAAGTCTCGCTGTGCTGGTCCTGTATAAAGCTGTCTAGGACGACCAATTCGGTAGCTGCCACTAATCATTTCATTCCAGTGGGCAATCCAACCTGGTGTGCGACCCAATGCGAATATAACTGTGAACATACTGGCGGGGATACCAATAGCTTTAAGAATAATGCCTGAGTAGAAATCGACATTTGGGTATAGCTTCCTATCAATAAAGTATTGATCTTCCAGCGCGATTTTCTCAAGACGTTTAGCAATGGCCAGTAGTGGGTCGTTCTCTAAGCCTAATTCAGCCAGAACTTCATCTGCCGCTTGCTTCATGACTTTGGCGCGTGGGTCAAAGTTTTTATAAACTCGGTGACCAAAGCCCATTAGGCGGAATGGATCATCCTTGTCTTTTGCTCTAGCCACGAACTCGTCGATTCGTGAGGCATCGCCAATTTCCTTGAGCATATCTAATACTGCTTCGTTGGCGCCGCCGTGCGACGGTCCCCAAAGTGCAGCAATACCCGCAGAGATACAGGCAAATGGGTTTGCACCGGTAGAGCCGGCTAGGCGAACAGTTGAGGTTGACGCGTTTTGCTCGTGATCTGCATGCAGGAGGAAGACTTTGTCCATTGCCTTAGCTAGCACGGGATTTACTTTATCTTGCTCGCATGGATTGCCGAACATCATGTGCAGGAAGTTCTCTGAGTAGCTCAAGTGATTCTGCGGATACATGAATGGCTGGCCAAGAGTGTACTTATAAGTCATTGCTGCCAAGGTGGGCATTTTTGCGATTAGGCGAATTGCGGAAATTTCACGGTGTTTTTCGTCTTTAATATCCAGCGAGTCGTGATAAAACGCTGATAGCGCACCTACTACGCCGCACATGATAGCCATTGGGTGAGCGTCGCGACGGAAACCTTTGAAAAAGGTACTCATTTGGTCGTTGACCATGGTGTGCATTCGAACTTTATTAACAAATTTGTCTTTCTGCTCTGCGTCTGGCAGTGCGCCGTATAATAAAAGATAACAGGTTTCTAAGTAGTCAGAGTGTTCGGCTAGTTGCTCTATAGGGTAGCCGCCGTGCAGTAGAATCCCTTTATCGCCATCAATGTAAGTGATTTTTGATTCACAGGCAGCGGTGGAGACAAAGCCGGGATCGTAAGTGAAGTATCCGTTACCTGTCAGGGCGCTGACTTCGATGACGTCGGGACCGATGGTGCCAGAGTGGACTTTAAGGTCCAGCGTTTTTCCATCGATACTCAGAACTGCTTTCTTATCGCTCATTGGGGGCTCCTGTTACTTTTTAACATAGCTTGTGGCGTTAGGTTCTCGTGTCTAGCATCTGGCAAGGTATTGCCAAGAGTAACAACGGGAAGATCCGCATTCGCGGGAGTGACAAATATAGAGAGCTAAAATGTTTTGTCAACAGTGAATACATTTTAGCCTGCAATTGGCTTGGATGGAATTCTAAATGTCGAGTGTCGATGGGTTTTTATAATTTTTAGATGAATGAGCACTATTTTTTGCGCAGCACAAGGCTCTGAGCTAAGGTTTTATACGGACCCATAATAGCTCTAATTTATCCTATTAAGCTCTTGATATTGGAGTTTATTGAGGCTTTTCTGCAGATGTTTAAGCGTTTGTAATTGCACTTCGATGGTCCTATAATGCCGGCGTTTCGCAGGGAGTTTAATGCTCCTGCTTATTAATGAAGCGATGCCGGATTGGAGAATTCGGTATGTGATTGATCCACTCCCTTTAAACCGCTCGTAGTATATGGGCCTGAAATTAAAAGTGTGGCAAAAACCGTGAAAGATAAACGACCTGTAAATTTGGATATTGGCACAATTTCGCTGCCGATCACCGCATATACCTCTATTTTACATCGCGTTAGTGGTGTAACTCTTGTAGCAGGTGTTGCCCTGCTGTTTTGGTTCCTAGGTACAAGCTTAGACGGGCCCGAGGGCTTTGAACAGTCGAAGGCATATTTAGCATCCTTCTGGGGCAAGTTAAGTATTTGGGCTGTTTTAATTGCATTAAGTTATCACGCTTCCTCTGCCGTCAAACACTTGGTGATGGATGCCGGCATCGGAGAGACGATGAAAGGTGGTGAGACTGGTGCCAAGTTGGTCTTTGCCGCTACGGCGTTGTTAGTTGTGCTCACGGGGTTGTGGATATGGTAGATTCAGTAACGAATTTTGGACGCAGTGGTCTGTCCGACTGGCTAGTTCAGCGGGTTTCCGGTGTGATACTGCTGGCGTATATATTGGTGGTCGTTTTCTATTTGCTGATCAGTGGCTCAGATCTGACCTACACGCAGTGGAGTGCATACTTCGATAGTACTTTCATGCGGGTATTCAGCACCGCAGCAGTATTGTCCATCGTTTCTCATGCTTGGATTGGACTGTGGGCAGTATCTACCGATTATCTAACTGAGCGACTACTGGGCGGTCGAGGCACAGTATTGCGCTTGGCATTTCAGGCAGCGTCGGCTGTCGTTTTGTTTACATACCTCGTTTGGGGAATCCAGATTCTTTGGAGTTAAGTAATGGCTAATATTCGTACTATTTCTTTTGATTCTGTCATTGTTGGTGGTGGCGGTGCTGGTATGCGTGCTGCACTGCAGCTGTCGCAGTCAGGCTTCAAAATAGCAGTAATTTCAAAAGTTTTTCCGACTCGTTCACACACGGTTTCTGCCCAAGGCGGTATTACTTGCGCCATCGCCAGTGACGATCCTGATGATCAGTGGCAGTGGCATATGTATGACACCGTCAAAGGTTCGGATTACATCGGTGATCAGGAAGCTATTGAATACATGTGTAAGGTTGGTCCGGAGGCTATTTTTGAGTTGGACCATATGGGTTTGCCATTTTCGCGTACTGAAGAAGGGCGTATTTATCAGCGTCCTTTTGGCGGTCAGTCGAAAGCGTTTGGGGAAGGTGGTCAAGCGTCTCGTACTTGTGCAGCGGCAGACCGAACTGGTCATGCACTGCTGCATACCCTTTATCAAGGTAATCTGAAACACAACACCGTATTTTTCAATGAGTGGTACGCCACTGATTTGGTTAAAAACGAAGATGGCGCAGTTGTGGGCGTTATTGCCATCTGTATCGAGACTGGCGAAGTCGTCTATGTCAAATCCAAGGCAACAGTATTTGCCACTGGCGGCGCTGGTCGAATTTATGCGTCGACTACTAACGCCCACATAAATACCGGTGACGGAATTGGTATGGCACTGCGCGCGGGTTTCCCAGTACAGGATATCGAGATGTGGCAGTTTCACCCCACCGGTATTGCGGGTGCAGGTACATTAGTGACGGAAGGCTGCCGCGGTGAAGGTGGCTATCTAGTTAATAAAGATGGCGAGCGCTTCATGGAGCGCTACGCGCCGAATGCTAAAGACTTGGCGGGTCGTGACGTTGTTGCTCGCTCAATGACGTTGGAGATTTTAGAAGGTCGCGGCTGTGGTCCCAATGGCGACCACGTATTCCTGAAGCTTGACCATCTTGGCGAAGATGTATTAGAAAGTCGTTTGCCGGGTATTTGTGAGTTGTCACGTACCTTCGCTCACGCTGACCCAGTTAAGGAGCCGATTCCAGTTGTGCCTACTTGTCACTACATGATGGGTGGTATTCCGACCAACGTGAATGGTCAGGCGCTTACTATTGATGCAGATGGTAATGACACGGTGATTCCGGGCTTTTACGCTTGTGGCGAAGCCGCCTGTGTATCTGTTCACGGCGCTAATCGTCTCGGCGGCAACTCTTTACTCGACTTGGTGGTGTTTGGTCGTGCTTCTGGCATCTTTATTGAGCAGGCTCTGCGCGAAGGTATCGACCTGCGCGACGCTTCTGAAGCTGAGATTGAACATGCTGTTTCACGCCTTGATAGAATTAATAACGCAACAGGTGACGAAAAAGTTGCTGATTTGCGTAAAGAGTTACAGGGTGTGATGCAGAATTATTTCGGTGTATTCCGCCGCGGTGACTTCATGAAAGAAGGCGTCAAAAAGCTGCACGATCTGCGCGGTCGTATTGAGAATACCAAGCTGGAAGATAAGAGCAGTATATTCAATACCGCGCGTATTGAAATACTTGAGTTACATAATTTATTAGAAGTTGCCGAGGCTACTGCCATTGCTGCAGAGGCTCGGACGGAAAGTCGCGGTGCCCATGCGCGTGACGATTTCCCTGATCGCGACGATGTGAATTGGTTGTGTCATTCGGTTTATTTCCCGAAAGACAAAACCGTTGCCAAGCGAGCGGTTAACTTCACGCCTAAAACGCTCGAAGCTTTCGCACCAAAAGTTCGCACGTACTGATTCAGGAGAAAACAGATATGTTGAAAGTCAGTCTTTATCGATACAATCCTGAAATAGATCAGGAACCGTATATGCAGGAAGTTGAAGTCGATACCGGTGGTAAGGACATCATGGTATTGGACGTACTTGAGCTCTTAAAACGTAACGATGCTTCGTTGACTTACCGTCGTTCCTGTCGCGAGGGTGTTTGTGGCTCGGATGGCATGAATATTAATGGTAAAAATGGTTTGTCGTGCATTACGCCAATTTCAGAGGCGCTGAAAAATGGCAGAGGTGGTAATAAGCTTGTGCTACGGCCGCTGCCAGGCTTGCCGGTAATTCGTGACCTTGTCATAGATATGACGCTTTTCTATAAGCAGTACGAGAAGATCAAGCCATACTTACAAAACAATACGCCAGCACCTGGCATCGAGCGTCTCCAGTCTCCTGAAGATCGCGCTAAGTTGGACGGTTTGTACGAATGTATTCTTTGTGCGTGCTGTTCAACGGCTTGCCCATCCTTTTGGTGGAACCCGGATCGTTTTATCGGTCCAAGTGGTTTGTTACAAGCGTACCGCTTTTTGGCGGACAGTCGCGACACAGCAACTGAAGAGCGCTTGAATGATCTTGATGATCCGTTTAGTGTCTTTCGTTGTCACGGCATCCAAAACTGTGTCAATGTTTGTCCTAAGGGCTTAAATCCGACAAAGGCGATTGGTCACATTCGGACTATGTTGCTAAGCAGGGCAACGTAAATATTCTCTCGGCTTCGGCCGAGAAATAAAACTCTGCATAAAGTTAATCCTAAAGCGCTGCTGACTAGCAGCGTAAAATAAAATATAATTCTGTGCTTACCAGCACTATATAAGTGTGAAAGCATACAGTAGGGAAGCGCCTTGTCTGTGGTGCAAGTCGGTTCTGCAGCGTACACTGAATGCTGCAAGGACACACCAAGTGAGAATTGCCTTATCGGGCAATAATTATTCGCGCGACCACTTTCCTTATTTTTAGGTGGACAGGAATGCAGAAAAGTTCGATGGAGCTTCTACGGAAGAGCTCACACATATCTGGCGGAAATGCAACTTATGTAGAAGAGTTGTATGAAAGCTACCTCACAGACCCTAACACCGTTTCTGATGAATGGCGTGATTACTTCCAACAATTACCCCGCGTCAGTGAAAGCACAATAAGCGATATTCCCCATTCGCCCGTTCGAGAGCACTTTGCCCAATTGGCAAAAACGCCTATCCGTAATAATGGGCCAGTAAATAACGATATCAGTGTTCATGAACGCAAACAAATTAGAGTTATTCAACTAGTCAGCGCATATCGTCAACGCGGGCACCAAGAGGCTGAATTGGATCCACTGGGTTTGTGGCAGCGTGGCCGCGTACCCGATCTAGAGCTGCAATATCACCAGCTGAGCGAAGCCGATTTCGATACTACTTTCCAAACTGGCAGTCTTTACATCGGTAAAGATCAGGCTACTCTTAGGGAAATCTACGATGCCTTGCGTGCCACTTACTGCCGATCAGTCGGCACTGAGTTTATGCATATTGTCGATACCCGCGAGCGAACTTGGATCCAGCAAAGGATGGAGAGCGTGCGTTCACAGCCGCAGTTTGGACTCGAAGTTCGCACACATTTATTAGAGCGTCTAACTGCCGCCGAAGGTTTAGAAAAATCCTTGGGTTCTAAATACCCAGGTACTAAGCGCTTTGGTTTGGAAGGTGGTGAAAGCTTAATTCCGATGATGGATGCCATTATTCAACGTGCCGGATCTTATGGTGCAAAAGAGATGGTTATTGGTATGGCTCACCGTGGCCGCCTTAATCTTTTAGTCAATATCTTGGGTAAAAGTCCTGCTGAGCTGTTTGATGAGTTTGAAGGTAAGGTCAAATATCAGGGTTCGGCCGACGTTAAGTATCACCAAGGTTTCTCGTCGAACGTGATGACTTCTGGTGGTGAAGTACATTTAGCTTTGGCATTTAATCCCTCGCATTTGGAGATTGTGTCACCTGTTGTTGAAGGCTCGGTGCGCGCGCGACAGGATCGTCGAAACGATCCTATTGGTGAGAAAGTTGTTCCGGTGGTTTTACACGGTGACGCCGCATTTGCTGGTCAAGGCGTCGTTATGGAGACATTTCAAATGTCCCAAACCCGTGCCTATAAGACCGGGGGCACAGTCCATATCGTTATTAATAATCAGGTTGGTTTTACCACCAGTTTACAGGAAGATGCGCGTTCGACTGAGTATTGCACTGATGTTGCAAAAATGGTGCAGGCACCGATTTTCCATGTTAATGGAGACGATCCGGAGGCCGTGTTGTTTGTTAGCCAAATGGCGGCAGACTTTCGTCAAGAGTTTAAGAAAGATGTAGTGGTAGATCTTATTTGCTATCGGCGACGCGGCCATAATGAGGCTGATGAGCCCTCTGGCACCCAGCCATTGATGTACAGTAAAATTAGTAAGCAGAAAACTACCCGTGAACTCTATGTAAATAAATTGCTTGAAGAAGGTATTATAAACAAAGAGCTTGCCGATAAAATGGCCGCCGATTACCGTCAGGCACTTGATAATGGTGAGCACGTAGCCAAAAGTCTCGTTATGCGGCCGAATTCCGAGCTGTTTGTTGACTGGACTCCTTATCTTGGCCACGCTTGGGATGTTGCTGGCGACACATCGATTGATTCGAAATTATTTAAAGAGACTGCCGAACTGGTTAACGCGGTGCCTGAAGGTATCGTTGTGCAGCGCCAAGTCGCTAAGATTTACGAAGATCGTCGTAAAATGGCCGTCGGTGCGATGCCAATTAACTGGGGGTTTGCTGAGGTTTTGGCATACGGCACGCTGTTAAAACAGGGGCATAAAGTACGTCTAACGGGTCAGGATGTTGGTCGCGGCACCTTTTCACATCGCCATGCGGTATTGCATAGTCAGTCAGATGCCCGTCGTTATGTTCCGCTGCAGAATATGTTTGCTGATCAGCCGGATTTTTCGATTTTCGACTCGCTGCTGTCAGAAGAGGCTGTACTTGCCTTTGAATATGGCTACTCAACAACACAGCCAGATTCTCTGGTTATTTGGGAAGCTCAGTTTGGTGACTTTGCCAATGGTGCGCAGGTTGTTGTCGATCAGTTTATCAGCAGCGGTGAGTTAAAGTGGGGCCGATTATGTGGTCTGACCATGCTTCTGCCACATGGCTATGAAGGGCAGGGGCCAGAGCATTCGTCTGCTCGACTAGAGCGTTTCTTACAGCTGTGCGCTGAGCACAATATTCAGGTTTGCGTGCCGTCTACGCCCGCGCAGGTCTATCATATGTTGCGTCGTCAGGCGATTCGGCCTTTACGTCGGCCGCTGGTGGTAATGTCACCTAAGAGCTTGCTTCGTCATAAAGAAGCGGTTTCAAGCATAGAAGAATTGACCCAAGGTCAATTTCAAAATGTGATCGATGAGACTGATGATATCGATAAGTCTAAAGTCACGCGGATGGTCCTGTGTAGCGGTAAAGTGTATTACGATCTGCGAGCAGCGCGTCGTGAACACAGCAAAGACTCTGTTGCTCTGGTTCGCCTCGAGCAGGTTTACCCCTTTCCCTATGAAGATTTACGCAATGCCATTGCTAGCTATCCAAATCTTAAAAAAGTGGTTTGGTGCCAAGAAGAGCCGCGTAATCAGGGTGCTTGGTATAATAGTCGTCACCGTATGACTCGCGTAATTCGTAGCTTTAAGCCTGAGAAAAATCTATTGTTGGGTTATGTCGGGCGAGAGCCGTCAGCATCACCCGCGGCCGGATATATGGCTTTGCATCTTGCTCAACAAGAGAAATTTATCAAACAGGCATTAAAATTGTAGAGTTTTAATCAACTTTTAAAGACTGTCTCGTACAGCGACGTTAATTGACAGGAAAAATAATGAGTACTGATATAAAAGCACCAACATTTCCGGAATCAGTCGCCGATGGTTCTATTGCCACTTGGCACAAAAAAGTCGGCGAAGCCGTGTCGCGTGATGAGCCTTTAGTTGATATCGAAACTGATAAGGTCGTGTTAGAAGTGGTTGCACCCGCTGACGGCGTGCTAAAAGAAATTCTTAAGGGTGAGGGCGAGATCGTTCTTAGTGATGAACTTCTTGCCTTATTCGACGAAGGTGCAGCGGCGAGTGCGGCTACTATCGCGCCGGCCGAAGCAGTGTCAGAAGCGGCACCTGCTGCTGGCGCTGATCTCAAAATCAGTCCGGCTGCTCGTAAAATGCTAGATGAAAAAGGCATTGATGCGGCGGCAGTTACCGGTACCGGTAAAGGCGGCGTCATTACCAAAGAAGACGTTGTTAGCCATAAGCCTGTCTCTGTACCTGCGGCTAAGCCTGCGCCTGCGCCGACACCCGTTGCCCCAGTCGTTGATGTGCCTGCGGGCGAACGGGTGGAAAAGCGTGTGCCCATGACGCGTTTACGCAAGCGTATTGCTGAGCGTTTGCTAGAAGCAACTCAAACTACGGCGATGCTGACGACTTTTAATGAAGTTAATATGAAGCCGGTTATGGATCTGCGTAGCCAATACAAAGATTTGTTTGAAAAGTCGCATAATGGTACTCGTTTAGGTTTTATGGGCTTTTTTGTTAAAGCGGCTTGCGAAGCACTCAAGCGCTTCCCCGCAGTCAACGCCTCTCTTGACGGCGATGACGTGGTATATCACGGCTTCCAAGATGTCGGCGTGGCGGTTTCTACCGACAAAGGCTTGGTTGTACCCGTGCTGCGCGACGCAGAAAATATGAGTTTGGCGAAAATTGAGGAAAAAGTCCGCGAGTACGGCTTGCGTGCTAAAGACGGTAAGCTTTCTATCGAAGATATGACCGGCGGTACATTTACAATCACCAACGGCGGGGTGTTTGGCTCATTGCTGTCCACGCCTATTTTAAACCCGCCGCAAACCGCTATTTTGGGTATGCATAAAATTCAAGATCGACCGATGGCGGTGAATGGTGAGGTGGTTATTCTACCCATGATGTATTTGGCCTTGTCTTATGACCATCGCCTGGTTGACGGTAAAGACGCGGTTCAATTTCTTGTCGCGATTAAAGATCTTATTGAAGATCCAGCACGGATTCTGCTAGAAATTTAGTCGGGCTAAGATTGGTGTTGTTGATATCGGCGCGAGAATTGTTTAGATGTGCTGGGCCTGTTCATGATGGTCCTTTACAAATTAAAGAACAGGGTGTTATTGATGTCGAAATTTGATGTGGTAGTAATAGGTTCTGGTCCCGCAGGTTATGTCGCAGCGATTCGCGCTGCACAGCTTGGGTTAAAAACTGCCTGTATTGAAAAAGGCCGTAACAAAGATGACAAATTAGCCTTGGGTGGAACCTGCTTAAACTGGGGCTGTATCCCATCGAAAGCCTTACTTGATAGCAGCTATAAGTATCATGAAGCAAAAGATAATTTTGCGGTGCATGGTATTAGTACTGGCGAGATAACGATTGATGTTCCTGCCATGATCAAGCGTAAAGACGCAGTTATTGATCAAATGGTTGGCGGTATTGGTGGTTTGTTCAAAGCCAACGGTGTCACTACCATTGAAGGAACTGGCAAGGTAATGGCAGGCAAGAAGGTGGAAGTGACGGCGGCTGATGGCAGTGTCAGTGTGCTCGATGCGGGCAGTATCATTATTGCTGCGGGATCTATTCCGATCGCCATTCCTCCCGCGCCAGTGGATCAAGATGTTATCGTTGATTCAACCGGTGGCTTAGACTTCCAAAGCGTGCCCGCCAAATTAGGTGTGATTGGCGCCGGCGTTATCGGTTTGGAACTTGGCAGCGTATGGTCACGTTTGGGTAGCCAGGTTGTCATGTTAGAGGCTTTGGATACTTTTCTACCCGCAGTGGACGGACAGATTGCCAAGGAAGCGGCAAAAGTTTTTAAAAAGCAGGGTTTAGATATAAAAATGGGTGCACGGGTTACCGCGACTAAAATCGTCAAAGGTAAAGTTGAGGTAAGTTATACCCAAGATGATGAAGAGAAAACCGAAACTTTCGATAAATTAATCGTCTGTGTGGGCCGCAAGCCTTTCAGTAGTGATTTGCTTGCCCCTGATTGCGGTGTAAATCTCGATGAGCGCGGTTTCATCTTTGTTGATGATTACTGCGAAACTGATGCTGCGGGAATCTTTGCAGTAGGTGATCTTGTTCGCGGTCCCATGCTGGCACATAAGGGGTCAGAAGAGGGTGTTATGGTTGTAGAGCGTATTGCCGGCCACAAAGTCACCGTGAACTACGACTGTATTCCATCGGTTATTTACACTCATCCGGAAATAGCGGGCGTGGGCAAAACAGAAGAACAGTTAAAAGCTGACGGTATTTCTTTTAAAGTAGGCGCGTTTCCATTCGCGGCCATTGGTCGTGCGGTTGCTGCTAATGATTCAGTGGGAATGGTGAAAATACTCGCCGACGAAGACACAGATCGTATTCTTGGCTGCCATATTATTGGTAATAGTGCGGCCGACTTAGTACAACAAATTGTTATCGCTATGGAGTTTGGCTCGTCGGCGGAAGATATTGGTTTGACTGTATTCGGTCATCCTACGCTTTCCGAAGCTGTTCATGAGGCCGCACTAGCGGTAAATGGACAAGCGATCCATATGCCAAATCGCAAGAAGCGTAAATAGATTTGCGGTAGTGCGCTAAATTCGGGAAAATATTAGTCCCGACTTAGCGTTGTTACGGCAATGTGCAGAGGAAGCGGGCCAAGTCACTGACAGGATCTAGCTCGCTTAACACTTCCACAGACCGAAATGGTAATTCCAACATGAACCTTCACGAGTACCAGGGCAAACAGTTGTTTGCTGAATATGGGCTGCCTGTTTCTATAGGCTACGCCTGTGATACCCCGGAAGAAGCTGCAGCTGCAGCGGATAAAATTGGCGGTGATAAATGGGTTGTTAAAGCCCAAGTTCACGCTGGTGGCCGAGGTAAGGCTGGCGGCGTTAAGCTTGTTAGCAGCAAAGACGAGATCAAGGCATTTGCTGAAAAGTGGCTGGGTAAAAACCTAGTAACATATCAGACAGATGAGAAAGGTCAGCCTGTTTCTAAAATCTTGGTTGAATCATGCACTGATATTGATCAGGAACTATATCTAGGTGCAGTAGTGGACCGCTCTTCACGCCGTATCGTTTTTATGGCATCTACTGAAGGTGGCGTTGAGATCGAAAAAGTTGCAGAAGAGACTCCAGAGAAGATTCTCAAAGCAATTATTGATCCGACGACGGGCGCTCAGCCATACCAAGGCCGCGAACTGGCTTTCAAGCTGGGTTTGAATCCAACTCAGGTTAAACAGTTTGTTCATATCTTTTTGGGCTTGGCTAAATTGTTCGAAGATAAAGATTTGGCCTTGATGGAAATTAACCCACTAGTTATTACTAGCGAAGGCAACTTGCACTGCCTAGATGCCAAATTGGTTGTCGATAGCAATGCAATGTATCGTCATCCTGAATTGAAGGCTATGCATGACCCTTCTCAGGAAGATGCTCGCGAAGCACATGCGGCTAGTTTTGAATTGAACTACGTGGCGCTGGACGGCAATATTGGCTGTATGGTTAATGGTGCAGGCTTGGCTATGGGCACTATGGATATTGTTAAATTACACGGTGGTGCGCCGGCTAATTTCCTTGACGTAGGTGGCGGTGCAACCAAAGAACGCGTTTCTGAAGCATTCAAAATTATCTTATCAGATGACAGCGTTAAAGCAGTTTTGGTAAACATTTTTGGCGGTATCGTACGTTGCGATTTGATCGCTGACGGTATCATCGGTGCAGTTCAAGAAGTGGGTGTAAAAATTCCTGTTGTTGTTCGCCTCGAAGGTAACAATGCAGATGTTGGATCCAAGATTCTTGCAGAAAGCGGTCTGAATATTATCGCTGCTAACAGCCTCACTGAAGCGGCTGAAACAGTCGTAAAAGCAGCGGAGGGTAAATAATGAGTATTTTACTTAACAAAGATACTAAAGTTATCTGCCAGGGATTCACTGGCGCACAAGGTACTTTCCACTCTGAACAAGCCATAGCTTACGGTACTAAAATGGTCGGCGGGGTAACCCCAGGTAAAGGGGGGCAAGAGCATTTGGGACTGCCGGTCTTCAATACCGTGGCAGATGCAGTTGCTACTACCGGTGCAGAAGCGTCAGTTATTTATGTACCTGCTGCATTTTGTAAAGACTCCATCCTTGAGGCGGCAACCTCGGGTATCAAGTTAATTGTTTGCATCACTGAAGGCATTCCAACTTTGGATATGCTTGAATGTAAAGTGAAGTGCGACGAGCTAGGTGTGCGTTTAATTGGGCCAAACTGTCCAGGTGTTATTACTCCCGGCGAAAGTAAGATTGGCATTATGCCGGGGCATATTCATCTGCCAGGTAAAGTAGGTATTGTATCGCGTTCAGGTACTTTGACTTATGAAGCTGTTAAACAGACTACCGATTATGGTTTCGGCCAATCGACCTGTGTAGGTATAGGTGGTGACCCAATTCCGGGCTCTAGTTTCATCGATATTTTGGAAATGTTCCAGAATGATCCACAGACTGAAGCGATCGTCATGATTGGTGAGATTGGTGGTACTGCTGAAGAAGAGGCGGCTGCTTACATTAAAGCAAACGTGACCAAGCCGGTTGTATCTTACATTGCGGGTGTCACCGCACCTGCTGGTAAGCGTATGGGTCATGCTGGTGCGATTATCTCTGGTGGTAAAGGTACTGCTGATGAGAAGTTTGCAGCGCTGCAAGATGCCGGTGTCAAAACAGTTCGCTCTTTGGCGGATATCGGTAAAGCACTTAAAGAAATTACCGGCTGGTAAGTTCGAGAGTAGTGTATGAAAAGGCGGCTTCGGCCGCCTTTTTTCGTTTTTGCTTGATTTTTTTGCCCTCATTAAGACCTTGATCAAACAAGTGAGTCATGATTCACTTGTTTGATTGCTTATGGAGTCCTTATGGTATACCGCGAAACGCCCTTGGTGGCGCAGCGAAAGCTTGCTCAAAAATCTGGTTTGCTCCACGCCGCTGAAGCACTGGTGAGAGAGGGCGGCTTTGGCGCATTGACCATACAGGCTTTGGCGTCTGCTGCTGGGGTGGGTGTTGGCACGGTGTATCGTTATTTTAGTAACAAAGACGAGTTGAGCACGGAGGTCTTCCGCCGCGCGACTATCCGTGAGGTCGAGGCTGTAAAGATTGCGTTGTTGGCAACGGGTCCAGTACCTACTCGCTTGGCTGCAGCGATTGAGGTCTTTGCGCAACGGGCTTTTGCTGCGCCTAAATTGGCTTGGGCGCTTATCACTGAGCCAGTAGATCCGGCGGTGGATATAGCGCGCTTACAGTATCGTAGAACGTATTCTGCGCTTTTCGAGGCGGTGATTTCTGAGGGCGTGGAAATTGGCGTGTTGCCCCCTCAACTTCCGTCGCTGTCGGCAGCGGCCTTGGTCGGCGCAATGGCAGAGAGCCTATTGGGTCCCTTAGTTCATCCTGGCTGCAATGAACAAACCACTAAGGCTTTGCGAGATTTTTGTTTAAGGGCATTGGGTGTGGTGGATTGTGTAGCGGTCAAGTCCTAAGATAATCTCAAAACGAAGAGAGGGTGATGTCGTTGATTCAAAATAATTCTGATCAGACGTTCGCGGTGATTGCTGAAACCCACGAGGTATTCAACCAAGCTAGTGCCTTAGAAAATTATAATGTATTTAGCTGTGATATTCCGCTGCGCGAAACTCTAGCCCATTTTGGTTTAACTGACACCACTGAGTTAACTGCCTACGGCACTCGCTGCGGCAGCGCTGAAGTGATTGCCTGGGGTTTTGAGGCCAATGAAAATAAGCCTCAATTTGACAGTCACGACCGTGTTGGTTATCGCATTGATCTTGTTAAATTTCACCCAGCCTATCACCGGCTAATGGGCATGGCCTTGAGCGAGGGGCTCCATTCTGGGCCATGGCAAGGAAGCCCGAAGAGCACCCACCTTAAGCGCGCCGCACTCAGCTATATGCAGGCGCAGATTGACGCCGGTCACGGCTGTCCGCTAACCATGACGTTTGCTTCGGTACCCACTATTAAATTAAGTCCGCGATTGGCAGCGTCTTGGCTGCCCAAAATTCTCAACAATGGCTATCAGCCTGAGAACGTGCCTTACTTTGAGAAGGATGCCGTTACGATTGGAATGGCAATGACCGAGAAGCAAGGCGGGTCTGATGTGCGGGCCAATACTAGCGTGGCGACGCCGCTCAGTGAGTCTGGGAATGGTGCCTTGTACGTTTTAACTGGCCATAAATGGTTCTTGTCTGCACCCATGTCTGATGCATTTTTAATGCTGGCACAAGCGAAGGGCGGATTGAGTTGCTTCTTAGTACCGCGATGGCGTGAGGATGGCATTAAAAATGGGCTGTATATCCAGCGTCTTAAAAATAAAATGGGCAATGTCTCTAATGCCTCGTCTGAGGTAGAGCTGCGTCACGCTCAGGGCTGGATGGTCGGTGAAGAGGGGCGTGGTGTGGCCGCTATTATAGAAATGGTGGCATTAACTCGTTTTGACTGCATGGTTGGCTCGTCGGCTGGGCAACGTCAAGCCGTTGTGCAAGCGGTAAATCATGCCCAGCAACGGTCCTCGTTTGGTGCGCGCTTGATTGAGCAGCCGCTAATGCAGAATGTGTTGGCGGATTTGCAACTAGAAGTAGAGGGTTCACTCGCCCTGACGATGCGTATGGCTGCTGCCCTGGATAGGGTGGACGACCCGGCAGAACAATTACTGATGCGTTTAGGTACTGCGGTAGGTAAGTTTTGGATCTGTAAGCGCACGCCCGGCCATGCCTACGAGGCTATGGAGTGCCTGGGTGGCAACGGTGTGATTGAAAATTGCATTATGCCGAGGTTGTATCGGGAGGCACCTATTAATGCAATCTGGGAAGGCTCTGGAAATATTCAAGCGCTTGATGTGCTGCGTGCACTGCAGAAAACTCCGGCCGTGCTAGAGCGATGGTTTGTTGAAATGACCAAAACTAAGGGTCGTTATGCATTGCTAGATAGCGCTATAGCTCGGCTTAGAGCTATTTTCACGGGTTCAGATAAGCTTGAGTTTCGCGCCCGCTATTTGATTGAACAGCTGGCTTTAACTATGCAAGCTTCATTGCTGATTAGCTCGGCCCCACAGTTCGTTAGTGACGCATTTATTCGTTCTCGATTAAGTGGTGGTCACGGCGTTTATGGGTGTTTGCCCGAAGGTGTTGACGCAGATGCGATTATATCGCGGGTGCTGCCGGAGAATCGTAGTGCTTAGTCTTGAAAAAATAAGTGATGGCCCCATCTTATAGACACTGACCGCTAATACTGCGGCCACACTTAATTATTTTTGAACAAAGGTAACAGCAATGTCGACAGCAGAAAAAGAAACACTGGGTTTTCAAACTGAAGCGAAACAAATGCTCCAGTTAATGATTCACTCAATGTATAGCAATAAAGAAATATTTCTTAGAGAGCTGGTTTCAAACGCTTCAGATGCCGCTGACAAGCTGCGCTATGAGGCCTTGGGTGACGGTAGTCTCTATGAAGGCGATCCGGATTTACGCATTCGCATTACCCTCGACAAAGTGGCTAATACCTTAACGCTCAGCGATAACGGTATTGGTATGTCCCGAGACGAGGTGGTGAGTAATTTAGGCACCATCGCACGTTCAGGTACCGCCGAGTTTTTGAAGAATCTCAGCGGCGACGGCAAAAAAGACTCGCAGCTGATCGGTCAATTTGGCGTTGGATTTTACTCTGCATTTATCGTCGCTGAGCGAGTCGAAGTGTTTAGCCGCCGCGCCGGTTTAAGCGCAGCAGATGCGGTGCATTGGGAATCTGCCGGCGAAGCCGATTTCTCCATTGAATCTTGCGAAAAAGTAGATCGTGGCACCACCGTTATCTTGCACTTGCGCGCAGAAGATACTGAATTTGCAGATGATTGGCGGGTTCGCTCGATTATCAAAAAATACTCAGATCACATCAGTATTCCCGTGCAAATGTTAGATACACCGCCTGCGGCCAAAGAAGGTGAAGAGCAAAAATCACCCGAATTTGAAGCTGTAAACAGCGCCACGGCATTGTGGACTCGCTCACGCAGTGAAGTTGCCGATGATGAATATCAGGCATTTTATAAGCACGTAAGCCATGATTTTAGTCCCGCGCTGAGCTGGAGTCACAATAAGGTTGAAGGCAAGTTGGAGTATACCAGCCTGTTATATTTGCCGGGTCAAGCGCCTATGGATTTGTGGAATCGCGATGCGGCTCGCGGACTTAAGCTCTATGTTCAGCGTACATTTATTATGGATGATGCCGAGCAATTTCTACCTCTATATTTACGCTTTGTTAAGGGCGTTATCGATTCCAACGATTTGTCATTAAATGTGTCACGTGAGATTTTACAGCAAGACCCTGCCGTAGATGCCATGAAGAGTGCGGTTACTAAACGCGTGCTAGATATGCTGGGCAAACTCGCAAAAAATGACGTCGAAAAATACCAGCAATTTTGGAAAGCCTTCGGTCAAGTCGTCAAAGAAGGTCCCGCTGAAGATTTTGGTAATAAGGAAAAAATTGCTAAGTTGCTGCGTTTTGCTACTACTCACGATAATAAGGTCGAGCAGACTCACTCTCTACAAGACTACGTGGCGCGCATGAAAGAAGGTCAGGCCAAAATTTATTATGTGGCCGGCGAAAGTCATAAAACCGCATCCAGTAGCCCACATTTAGAAGTGTTCCGTAAAAAGGGTATTGAGGTCCTATTACTTTCCGAGCGTGTTGACGATTGGTTGATGAACCATTTGGCTGATTTTGATGATAAGTCCTTCTTGGACGTTGGCCGCGGCGAATTAGATCTGGGCGATTTGGAGGATGAGGAAGAGAAAAAAGCTCAGGAAGTGTTGGCCGAAGAACACAAAGATCTGGTGGAGCGTGTTAATAAGGTATTGGCTGAAAAAGTTGAGGGTGTGCGGGTTACCAGTCGTTTAACCGAATCGCCAGCTTGTTTGGTGGTGACCGAAGATGATATGGGCGCACAAATGCGCAGAATGATGGAGGCTGCTGGTCAAGCTTTACCGCCTGGCAAGCCTATTTTTGAGTTGAATCCCGGTCACCCCTTGGTGATCAAATTGGACAAAGAAAGTGATGAGGAGCGTTTTGCAGACCTTGTTGATGTGTTATTCGATCAAGCTCATTTGGCTGAGGGGGCGCAACTTGAAGATCCTGCCAGCTACGTTCATAAGTTGAATAAGCTGCTGCTGGAGCTTAGCGCATAAATATTCAGTAAAAAGGCGGCGAAAGCCGCCTTTTTTGTTTTAGTCCGATGCAGCAGTGATAAACTCCCAATAAATAAGACAGGGGTTCAGCGGAGTATGACAAAAAAATATAGAGTTGCTATTATCGGCGGTGGCAGCTTTGGCACTGCAATCGCGAATATTATGGCTGATAATGGCCATGATACCTGTCAGTGGATGAGAACGGGTGAGCGCGTTAAAGAAGTTAACGAGTTGCACACCAATGAAGTTTATCTCCCAGGAATACCGCTAAACCCCTCGTTACGGGCAAGCACTGACCTTCAAGTAACGGTGGCAGGGTGCGATGCGGTATTTTTCTCTATACCAAGTAAAGCCAGCCGAGAAGTTGCCCGCCAGCTAGCAGATTATCTCGCGCCGGACACTATATTGGTCAGCACCACCAAGGGTATCGAGTTTGAAACTAATAAAATGATGAGTGAAGTGTTGCGAGAAGAACTTCCTCAAGTTCGCTTAGGTGTAATGAGCGGCCCTAATTTGGCTAAAGAGCTAGCCGCAAGAATGATTACCGGCACGGTGATTGCAAGCCATGATCCTGCATTAAATACCACTGTTCAGGAAATATTGCAGTGCGCTTATTTTCGCGTCTACGCAGGCAGTGATATGTACGGCGTTGAATTAGCTGGCGCCTTGAAAAATGTTTATGCCATTACCGCCGGTATGGCTGCGGCCTTGGGTTGCGGTCACAATACCATTAGTATGTTGATTACTCGTAGTCTGGCAGAAATGAGTCGCTACGCGGTGATAAAAGGCGCCGATCCGCTAACTTTTATGGGCTTAGCTGGGGTCGGCGATCTGTTTGTCACTTGCACTTCACCGCTGAGCCGAAACTACCGTGTTGGTTACGAGTTAGGCCAGGGGCGAGACCTCAATGAAGTGGTTGCAAGTCTTGGTCAGGTGGCCGAGGGTGTTAATACGCTCAGGTTAATGAAAGAACAGTCTGACGCTTTAGATATTTACATGCCTTTGGTAAATGGTCTGTACGATATTATTTATAATGGCCGTGAGGTGGGTGAAGTCATAGGTTCTATGATGTGCGCCGAACAGAGCCGCGATGTAGAGTTCATCATAAAATAACGTAATAGGTGTTATGGAAATTTTGTTAATACGGCACGGCTCGGCGGCTTGGGATACCAAGACAGATATCGAGCGTGAGTTAACTCTTTTAGGTCAGCAAGAAGCCGGCGCTGCAGCAGATTGGATTAGCAGCAGTGGGTGGCAGCCAGATGAGTTATGGGTCAGTCCCTATCGCCGAGCGGTGCAAACCGCGGCAATTTTAAATCGTGACTGGCAACTTAAGTCGCGTTTGAAATCATCATTAACCCCTGATACGCCGCAGTCTGAGCTAGAGGCTATGCTGGCAACTTTTCGCGGTGAGCGCTTGCTAGTTGTCTCCCACAATCCGCTGTTGAGCAACGCCATTGACTATTGGCACGATGGAGCTAACAAGAGCTACTGGGGGATGCAGCCGGCAAGTATGGCTCTGATTCGAGCCGAGGTGTTTGCCCAAGCCTGTGGGAATTTGGAGTGGCTGCGTCATTACCCTAACTACGACCACAACTGCAGGTGAGTGCTCTTTCGGCTACGGAGAAGCGTTTTAATGTTGAGGGTTTAAGTATTGCTGCTAAGCTCTGGGGAGACGATTCTGGAATCCCTGTCATTGCTTTGCACGGTTGGTTGGACAATGCGGCAAGTTTTGATGTCCTCGCGCAACAACTTCCTAATTTACAGATTTTAGCTCTCGACCTGCCTGGACACGGTTTAAGTGATCATAAGCCGCCATCTGGGGATTACGCTATTTGGGATGATTTACGCTGCATTGTCTCAGTTGCGGATCAGATGGGCTGGCAAGAGTTTTCTTTGCTAGGTCATTCTCGCGGAGCCATTATTGCCGCCTTGCTAAGTGCTTCTACTCCTGAGCGGATACGCCATTTGATCTGTTTAGATGGTTTGTTACCACCGCCGGAAGCCGCTACTAATTTCCCCGCCCAGATGGCTAAATATCTTAAAGATTATACTCAAACGAGTCTCTCACGAGGCGATAAAGGCCATGCCGATTTCGACGCGGCGGTCACAGCCCGGTGTAAAGTGACGCCCATGCTTCCCGCTGCGGCGGCATTAATAGTGGCGCGAGCGTCAGTTCGGGCTGATGATGGTCGCTATTATTGGCGTAGTGACAAGCGCCTAAAATTAGCATCGCCGGTGAAATTAAGTCTTGAACAAATACAAGCTGCTATTGACGCTATTACATCGCCGGCCCTATTGATTTTAGCGAAGCAAGGTTTTGGCCAATGGCTGCCGACCTTGCCGGTGAACATAGCGAGTCGCTTTGATGTACGAGAAATCGACGGACAACACCACTGTCATATGGAAGAGCAATCATCGCAGATAGCAACCTGGGTAGTGGAATTACTGCATTCTGAAAGGGTATGAGCTTTGGGGTACTAAGCTTATTTAAAGGCGACTATCGAGGCCCACACAAACCATTTGAGTGGGCCAATAATGTCTGGTTTATAAACTCAACAGCGACAAAAATTCCGTGCGAGTGGCTTGATCAGTTTTGAATTCGCCCAACATAGCACTGGTGCGCATTATCGAGTTTTGTTTTTCAACCCCGCGCATCATCATGCACATATGACGGGCTTCTATAATCACGCCTACTCCGTAAGCTCCTGTTACATCCATCATCGTATTTGCAATTTGGGTTGTTAGACCTTCTTGGATTTGTAAGCGTCTGGCATACAAATCTACAATACGTGCAACTTTCGAAAGACCGAGTACTTTACCTCGTGGAATATAAGCAACATGGCACTTGCCGGTAAAGGGAAGTAAATGGTGTTCGCATAGTGAGTATAATTCTATATCCGATACCACAACCATTTCGTTGCAATCGGACTCGAATAAGGCGCCATTGACGACCTCTTCGACATTGCGGCTATAGCCCTCTGTCAAGAATTTAAACGCTTTTGCTGCTCGGGCTGGCGTGTCTAATAGCCCGTCGCGACTCGGATCTTCACCGATTTGGTTAATAATATCTGCAAACGCCTTTTCCACTTTTTATCCTTCATGCGTATTGGGATGCGAATGGTAGCAAACCCACGTTAACTTTCCAAACGATCTTAAGCAATGCAGTGTCGAGCATAAACGCTTTTGTGAGCGACATTAAACAGTGCAGGAATAATCGTCTAGGTCGTGTAAAATTGTGTCTTTAAATATTGGATGATGTCGTGAGCCAAAAACAAAATGTTAACAATGAGTTAATTACCATCCGCGACTACCTTCGCTGGGGTATTAGCGAGTTCGGGCGCGGTGGTGTGTTCTTCGGCCACGGCACAGACAATGCGTACGACGAAGCGCGAGTTTTGGTTTCGCACGTTTTAAATTTATCTTTCGATTTCACCCCCGACTTGTTAGATGCGCGTTTAACGATGGCTGAGCGCGAAGCGATTTTGATGATATTTCAGCGTCGTATTGATGAGCGGGTTCCCGCTGCGTATCTAAGTCGAGAAGCTTGGTTTGCTGGGCTCTCTTTTTATGTAGACGAGCGAGTGCTGGTCCCACGCTCGCCGATAGCCGAGCTAATTACGCAGGATTTCGAACCGTGGTTGTCGGGTACTTATCCGCAGCGTATTCTTGACCTCTGTTCGGGAAGCGGTTGCATCGGCATTGCCTGTGCCTATCAGTTTGCGGATGCCAGTATTGACCTTGCAGACATTTCACTGAATGCCATCAATGTCGCCGATATTAATATTGCTCGCCATGACTTGTTTGGCCGGGTTAGGGCAGTGCAGTCTGATGTGTTTGAATGTTTGGCTGGTGAGCGCTACGATATTATTGTGAGTAATCCACCCTACGTCGATTCTGCAGATCTAGCCGCGATGCCGGCAGAGTATCGTCGCGAACCCGCCCTAGGTTTAGCGTCTGGCCCTGATGGTTTGGATATTACCCGGAAAATTCTTCGTCATGCCGCAGATCACCTGACTAAGGGTGGCGTCTTGGTCGTCGAGGTCGGCAATAGTTGCACAGCATTAGACTCGGCATTCCCTGCGGTGCCATTTATGTGGATTGAGTTTGAGCGCGGCGGGCATGGGGTTTTTGTTATGACCCGTGAACAATTGCTTGAATATGCCGACAGTTTCGTGTGAGTTTCGGACTGTTTCTGCAGTTTGCCGTATAATCTGTCATCAGTTAGTGTTATTCAAAGTAGCGTCAGGAAATTTCATGTCAGGTAACAGTATTGGTAAACTATTTACAGTCACCACCTTCGGTGAGAGCCATGGCCACGCTTTGGGCGCTATTATTGATGGCTGTCCACCAGGTATAGAGATTTCTGAGCAGGACTTGCAGTTTGATCTAGACCGTCGTAAGCCCGGTACCTCGCGCTATACAACACAGCGCCGCGAAGCAGATGTGGTAAAGATTTTGTCGGGTGTGTTCGAAGGAAAAACCACCGGTACGTCTATCGGTTTATTAATAGAAAACACCGATCAGCGGTCCAAAGATTACGGCAAAATCAAAGACCGTTTTCGCCCGATGCACGCCGATTACACCTATCAGCAAAAATATGGCACCCGTGACTATCGTGGTGGTGGTCGCTCCTCGGCGCGTGAAACCGCGATGCGGGTTGCGGCTGGCGCGGTAGCTAAAAAATATTTGCAGATGCGATGCGGCATCGAAGTGCGTGGCTACCTTTCCCAGCTCGGCCCGATTGCGATAGAAAATGTGGATTGGAGTGTGGTAGAAACCAATCCGTTTTTCTGTCCAGATGCCAGTAAAGTTACTGAGATGGAAGAATATATGCAGAAGCTGCGTAAATCCGGCGATTCTGTAGGGGCAAAATTGACGGTTGTGGCCACAGGTATGCCGGTGGGTTTAGGTGAACCGGTATTCGATCGCTTAGATGCGGATATTGCCCATGCTTTAATGGGCATAAACGCGGTAAAAGGCGTAGAAATTGGTGCCGGCTTTGATTGCGTAGACGCACTTGGAAGTACCCATCGCGATGAAATGACCCCCGAGGGTTTTACCTCCAATAATGCCGGTGGTGTTCTTGGTGGTATATCTAGCGGACAAGACTTAATTGCTCACCTAGCCTTAAAACCGACATCGAGCATAGTGGTGCCAGGAAAGTCTGTCGATATGGATGGCAACGCCGTCGAGGTCATCACCACGGGTCGTCACGACCCCTGTGTCGGTATTCGAGCTGTTCCCATTGCTGAAGCGATGGTCGCGATTACACTGATGGATCATCTGCTGCGAAATCGGGCGCAAAATACCGACGTGCATTCAACCACCCCTGTTATTCCTGCTGCCAAGTCGTAAGCTGCCATGGCAGCTTCAGTGCCTTATTGGCGCCTATCGGGTTTTTATTTTTGCTACTTTGCATTATTGGGAACCTGGGCTCCTTACTGGGCCTTATATCTTAAGTCCCTTGGTTTTAGTTCAGAAGACATTGGTATCCTGTCAGCACTGGTCATGGCTACAAAGGTGGTTGCGCCAAATCTCTGGGGTTGGTTAGCCGATACTTACGGTTATCGCAGTCGAATAATCCGCTACGGTGCTTTTTTAGCGGTGGTGGCGTTTAGCGGCATCTACTTGCGGTCAGACTTTTGGTGGTTAGCGGCCGTTGTGGTTGCCTATAGCTTTTTTTGGAACGCAGTATTAGCCCAGTTTGATGTGGTAACCCTATCGCATTTAGTTCGGCGTTACGGACGTTACAGCCAGATTCGTGTGTGGGGCTCTGTTGGTTTCATTGCCGCGGTGCTCGCTGTTGGCTGGTGGTTAGACCGGTACCCAATAGTCCATTTGCTTTATATTATTACCGCATTGCTCACCAGTATTTGGTTGGCTAGCTTACTGGTTTCTGAAAAAACTGTAGCTAAAAGTAATACCCATCAGCGCCAATCGCTGGCACACATTCTGCGTCGTCCCGCGGTATTGGCATTTTTTGCAGTGAGCTTTTTTTTGCAGCTTTCACACGGCCCTTACTATACATTTTTTAGTATCTATCTTGAGGCGCAGTCTTATTCCAAGTCCTCAATTGGTGTTTTTTGGTCGCTAGGTGTGATTGCGGAAGTGCTGCTATTTTTGGGAATGCACCGAGTTTTAGCGGCGTATAGCCTGAGAAATATTGTGTTGTGGAGTTTGGCGCTGTCGAGTTTACGATGGTTGCTTATAGCTTATTTCGTCGAATATCCCGCGGTGTTGTTTTTTGCCCAATGTTTACATGCGGCTAGCTTTGGCAGTTATCACGCTGCCGGTATCGAGATAATTAGGCGGTCGTTTACTGGGCATCAGGGGCAGGGCATGGCCTTGTATAGCGGCGTAAGTTTCGGCTTGGGTGGGGCGGCTGGGGCGGTATTGAGTGGTTGGGCTTGGGACTTTAGCAGCGTCTTGTGTTTCACCATGGCAGCAGTCGCTGCAGCAATTGGATTTGCGATAGCCTGGCGTTATTTGCGTTTGCCAGTAAACGAAGAGGCGAGGGTTTAGCATATAGCTGGAAAGAGCTGGCCGATGGGCAATAGCTTTTGTAGGCTCACAAAGGCGCAATAATTTAGGCAGAGCTAGGGTGCAGGAATCGATAGTTTGCGGTTTCATTACAGCGATATTGTTTGCTCTTAGCAACGCAGACGTACTTTTTGAGACGATAATAATCTGCAGGTAACGTCGTCACTAGCGGATTCTGAAGACCGGCCTTTGCGGTGTCGAGAAATGTTTTCCGCGCCGTGTTCTCGCCACTCACTCTGGTAGCTCCCATAACGCGGTTGAGCATAAACGGGATGAATGGCCAAAGTAATTTGAGAAAATGCTGTATAAGATGTATTTACTTGTCACAACCGTATATTTGCAAATCGCGTACAACAAGGTGTACTCATTTTTCTGGCAGGCACAAGATGAGTGCCATGTGCCGGGCAATTCAGGGCGGAGACAAGCTGCGGGTGGGTACGTGAAGACGCTTTAGGGCGAGGCCAGTTAGATATTTAAATGCAAAAAAAACGGTGAAAGCTACGTGGTAAATCAGTATATAAAGACGTATAGACGCTATCGAACGCCGGTGCTGGCAGTGTTGGCAACCGTGATGCTGGTGTGTTCAGCGGTGTGGAGTTTCGACGTGCCGTGGCAAGACATTGCGGTGTATTTCTTGCTTTGTGTGTTAGGCGTCGGTTTCATCGCGCTACTGTCAGCAGCGCTGGTGTTTACTATTAATAAACTGCGTGGCTAAACGGCGCCGCACTAACTTAAAACAATATCAACGCTAAGTTGTTCTGCGATGGCATCGAGACTGTCCTCAAGTTCGTCAATATTGCATCCGGTAGGCATTTCGGCAACGACGGAAGCTTCAAATAAGGCGTCGCCACTCATGGGCGCGCTAGTGATATTAGAACTCATTTCTACAACATTAATTTGCTGTTGTTTTAAGGCGCGACTAATTTCTCTGATAATGCCAGGGCGGTCGTTGCCAAGAATGTGCAGTTTGCAAATTTTCGGCGTTAATTCGGCTGTTTTAACCTGGCCGAGCTGTATGTTAATGGTTAGGCCTTCAATATTGAGGCTTAACAGGGCGTTACTAAGTTCGTTGACTTCACTCTCAGGAACCGCAACTCGTGCGATACCTGCAAATTGCCCGGCTAGTTTGGTCATGCGACTTTCTAGCCAGTTTCCCTTGTGGTCGGCAACAGTGTCAGCGAGCCGCTCAACCAGGCCGGGGCGATCTAGTCCCAAGAACGTAAAGACAAGAGAATTGTTCACGGCGGCGTCCTTTTATATGTTGGTAATATTAGATTATATGCTGAGCATACTACGACTTTAACAGGGCGGACAGCCTTAGAGGTGAGACATGAAAGTGATTATGGATTTTTGCATAACACCCTTAAATGTAGAGGCGTCTTTGACGCCATATATCGCGGAGTGTCAAATGATCATTGCCGATATGGGCTTATCACATCAGCTCCATGCCTATGGTACCAATATAGAGGGCGAGTGGGAGACAGTCATGGAGGCGGTCAAACGTTGTCACGTGCGTTTGCACGAAATGGGCGCGCCGCGACTGTCGAGCCAACTAAAAATTGGTACAAGATCTGATCGCGACCAAACCATGGCGAATAAGATCGAACATGTGCAGGTATTTATCGCCGAGCAGTTGAAGTAATAACTGGCAACAGCATGGAGGTAATTAAATGAAGGTATGTGTTGTGCCAGTTTTGGCACTGTTATTATTTTGCGGGGCAGTCTTCGCCACGCCGGCAGTCACTGATTTTATGTGGGCAGAAGTGCTTGATACCGATCATAGAAGTGAGCAAAATCGCGCTCGGGATATTTATCGTCACCCGCTTCAGACGCTGAATTTTTTGGGCCTACAACCCTGCGATACCGTGGTGGAACTGTGGCCCGGCGGTGGCGGCTGGTACACGGAAGTGCTGGCTCCCATGGTGAAGGATTGTGGCAAGCTCTATACTGCCCAGTTTGCCAGAGACGGCAGCGTTAAATACTACGTCAACGCTCGCTCTCGTTTCGAGGAGAAGCTTGCTGCAAGGCCCGATGTCTATGGCAAGGTGTCTGTCACCACACTGCAAGCACCAATATATACTGATGTCGCGCCCGCGGGCACAGCTGATAAAGTGCTCACTTTTCGCAATGTCCATAATTGGTTGAAGGCGGGAGTTGCTGAGAATGTTTTTGCGGCGGCTTATAAAGCTTTAAGGCCCGGCGGTATTTTGGGCGTTGTTGAGCATAGGGCTGATGCTGATGCCTCATTAGAAACGATGATTGAAAGTGGTTATGTGTCAGAAAAACAGACCATTGCGCTGGCGAAATCTGCTGGATTTTTATTATTAGATAGCAGCGAGATCAACGCGAATAGCAAAGATAATCACCATTACCCCAGGGGGGTTTGGACTCTGCCACCAAGCTTGCGTTTAGGTGATGTGCAGCGTGAAGTGTATTTGGCAATTGGAGAGAGTGACCGTATGACGCTTAAGTTTGGAAAACCCGTTCATGAATGAGTATGTGGAGGTTCCCTGGCAAAAACTCAGCCCTGATGCACTTCAGGGCATGCTGGAAGAAATGGTGACTCGTGACGGAACCGATTATGGTGAAAATGAAGTGAGCCTGGAGGAAAAAATCAGTCAGCTGCGGCGGGCCTTAGAAGGTAATAAAGCCGCCATTGTATTCACTCCTGAGACCGAAAGCTGGACGGTAATTGCAAAGGCTTAATATTGCGATAGTGCGGCAATTTAGATATTAGCGCGCAATGCGGACGCTTAGAATTTGGAGTAATTAGTTTGGCAATAGTGGCAGATCACATCCTAGATACCTGCGGCCTTTTTTGTCCGGAACCGGTCATGATGTTGCACAATAAAATACGCGATATTTCCTCCGGCGATGTCCTTGAAATTGTTGCCACCGACCCGGCAACAACGCGGGATATTCCCAAGTTCTGCACCTTTCTTGGCCACGAACTAATAGCTCAGGAAGACAGTGCTGGTAAATACCACTACTTCGTCAAAAAAGCGTAAGCGTATCGGCTTCAATCGCTTCTTGCTAGGTTAATAACTGACTTAAGGCTCGCGTCGCAATGTGGCCGCCCGCTTTAATTTGGTTGGCAATATGGTATTGAAAGAAATATCTGAAATTGGCTTGGCCTTGAACGGCGTATAGGCATTTGTCATTGGCTAGTATCGGCGAATGGGACGCGAGACTTAAATCCGCAACCATGGCCTCGAGTTTGCCGTCATGGTGGAGTCGCCAGCTAATCACCGGTTCTAGTAAAAATTGCCGGTCATCGCCGAGCAGTGCGGCGTGGCTGCCGATAAGATCCGGTATTTCTTGAACAATAGCCTCGCTAGCGCTTTGAGGATACTGGCTCATGGCATCCAGCGCGGCAATATGGTGCGGTGGCGTGTCGTTAAAATAGCGGGTGCTGCGCGGATCATAATAGCCTTGGGCTAATCCGGAGTCGTGATCGTTGAGATCAATGCAGCGATGAACGCGATTGAGCCAAGGAAGTACTGCGACATTTTGGCCATTAGCCAGGCGTGCCCAGCCTAGAATTTTTACTGCATAAAGCTTTTTGCAGTTCAGTGCACGGTGGGCGTATAGCAGACAAAAACCCTCGTACTCAGGTGTAATACGCAGTATTCGGTGGTGCTTCGTGCGCGAATGACGCAGAGGAAAAGGGATTACCTTCGCGGGCAAAGGTTTACCGTTGTTACGCGGAGCCATAAATCGTTCCTCACGCAGCGGGCGGTGCATTGCTGGCGGATTTTATGCTGAGTTGCTTTTTAAGCACAAAATCTTTCAGGAAATAGCGCATCTGAAACCGAGTTACACTAAACTCGGTGGCGGCGATATTCCTCTCTGTTAAAATTACTCCTTGTTTATGAATTTGCCAAGTGTTTGCTAATGACTTCTTGCTATTTTGCTTATGGCTCTAATATGAATCCGGCTCGTATGCGGGCGCGAGGTTTAGACTTTGTGCAGGCTGAGTCCGCGACCTTGCCCGGGTTTCGACTGGTTTTTAATAAGCAGTCGCACTGCCTGCCTAGTGTTGCCTACGCGAATGTTCAGCCCTCCAGTTATTGGCATGTTGAAGGTGTCTTATATACTTTGGCCAAGGCCGACGAAATAGCTTTGATGGATCACTACGAGGGAACCCCAGTACGTTATAGTCGAGAGTGCCTGAACGTTGTGACCACTACTGGCTTGCGTTCAACGTGGATTTATATGGCTAATCCTGCGTTTATCAATAATAGTTTGCTGCCAGAAAGTCGTTATCTTGAACATTTGCTGGCAGGTCGTGACTTTTTGTCTGCGGAGTACACTCAAATGTTGATGCGCCATGAGAGCGTATTGTCTAAGCCAATTCTTGGCGAAGAGGGCTTGTTGCGAAATGTCTGACGCCTTATTGGCAGTCCTCGATAGACGGACTAACGCCAATATATTCTGCTCAATCTTCGAATCTTGTTTTTGGCAGGCCGCGCAAACCCGCTTAGTGGCTGGCGGCGAAGAGCCCCTGTATCTCCCTGCCGGTTCTCGCTATGACTATCATCAAATTATTTTTCGATCTAATTACCCAGCCAGCGCGCTGCACGAAGTAGCCCATTGGTGTATTGCTGGGGAGCAGCGCCGGCGGCAAGTCGATTATGGCTACTGGTATGAACCCGATGGCCGAGGTGAGGTAAAGCAGCGCATATTTGAATCGGTGGAGGTCAAGCCGCAAGCGCTTGAATGGCTGTTTAGTGTCGCGGCCGGGCGTCAATTCCGTGTTAGCCTCGACAATTTGGCTAACGACGGTATTGACCCATTTCCATTTCAGCTAGCGGTATGGCAAACCGTTAATTACTATCTAGCAAATGGACTGCCGCCACGGGCGGCGTGCTTTTGGCGGGCTTTACAAAAGCACTTCAGTTCGACTTACGCCACTGATTCATCTTATTATACTCTTGATTATATAAATTATATTTAAATCATATTCTTAGTAACTATTATTAATGTAATACATAATATATTTTACTTAAATATTGGGGGCGCGCAAGGCTTGAAAATCCTAGTTGATGAAAATATTCCCGCCGCCGTGGCGTGTTTTTCGCAGTTTGGCGACGTGCAGCAGATAAGCGGTAGACAGTTGTCTAATGCTGATATTGGCGATGCCGAGGTGCTTATTGTGCGCTCTGTGACCAAAGTCAACGAGGCCTTACTTACCGGAACCGGCATACGATTTGTGGGCTCGACGACCATAGGAACTGATCATCTCGACTTATCCTATCTTGGGTCTGCAGGAATTCGAGTTTGCAATGCACCGGGGTCAAATGCGGAGTCAGTGGTGGACTATGTGATCAGCGCGATTTGCCGCAGCAATAATCTACTCGAACGCTTATTGATGGGTGAGTCGGTCGGTATTGTCGGATACGGTAATGTCGGGCAGCGCTTAGGTAGGCGCTTGAGCACGCTGGGCATAGCTTGGCGTGCCTATGATCCCTTGTTGAACCCCGCGAGATTTCCTGGTCTGACGAGCTTACGTGACGTTTTAAGCGGCAGTCTTGTCTCTCTGCATGCGCCCTTGACCCGTGACGGGCCTTTTCCAAGTTACCATATGCTCAACGCTGATCAGCTAGCTGTCATGCCCAAGGATGGATTTTTATTAAATGCGGGTCGTGGCGAGGTGGTTGCCACAGAGGCCTTATTGGCCTTGCGCGATAAACGAGCAGATATAAGTTTGATTCTTGATGTTTGGGAGAGCGAGCCTGATTTCCCCGTAGCGCTGGCGTCATGTTGTCGCATCGCCACTCCGCACATAGCGGGCTATAGCGCAGATGGCAAGCTGACGGGGCTAAAGATGGTCGCTGCTGAATTGGCAGATTTTTTGGGTCTAAGTCTACGGCCGTTCGCTGTCCCCGCCAATATGTCAGAGGCAAGACCAGTAAGCTGCGATGGTGTCAATGTCGCCGACTTTATCCGGCGTGCGGTGATCTCGGTCTACGACGTCGAGTCTGATGCCGCGCGATTTCATGGAATTATAGACGCCGTAGATCGCGCTCAGAAGTTTGATCTGTTGCGCAAGAATTACCCCGTTCGTCGTGAATTAGCATTTAGTGCCCTCACTGCGGCTAATCCGCAATTCTCAAACGTGCTTAGCGCCCTGCAGAGCGGGCGTTAAGACGATTAATTCGCTGTTTGCGTTGTTACTCAGATAGCTGCTGATATTTAGAGGATGGAATGTTTAAACTTGGCTTAGTAGTAAATCCGCTTGCCGGCCTAGGTGGGCCTATTGCAATGAAGGGTAGTGACGGTCTTGATTTAAGCCGGGTTCAAGACGGTGATCTTGGTCGATCTACCGCCCGCGCATTGCGGTGTTTAGCGCGGATTGCCGCTGGTAATGTCGGCGGTATTACTGTTTATGGGTTTTCAGGACCTATGTCTGCTCAGGCTATAGATGCTTCGGATTTAAATATGGAGGCATTGCCGTTCGTATCGGTCGGCAATACTGCCAACTCGAATGAGACCACCGGTTCAGATACTCAAAATGCCGCATTAGCAATGTTAGAGAGGGGAGTGGATCTGCTGCTATTTGTTGGTGGCGATGGCACTGCGCGCGATATTTGCAGCGCTGTTGGGGCTGAGATGCCATGTTTAGGCGTGCCTGCGGGGGTCAAAATGCACTCGGGTGTGTATGCGGTAAGTCCAGAGAGCGCGGCAGATATAGTCTTGGCGCTGGTCGCTGGAGGCTTGGTTGAACTCGGTGAGCGAGAGGTGCGCGATATTGACGAAGAGGCGTTCCGGGCTGGGATTGTTCAAGCCAAGTATTTTGGCGAATTATTAGTGCCCAGTATTGGTGGGTTTTTACAGCACGTGAAATCTGCGGGGCGAGAGCAAGAAGAGCTGGTGTTGGCCGATATCGCGGACCACATTGTTGAGCTTATGGATTCAGAAACGTTATACATTATGGGGCCGGGCAGCACCGCTGCGGCTGTTATGTTGGCGTTGGGACTCGAGAATACCCTGCTGGGTTTCGATGCGGTTTGTGATTCTACACTGCGTGGTTGCGACCTGAGTGCGTTGGCGATCATGGCGCTTATCGTTAGCCATAACGGGCCTGTAAAGGTGGTTATTACCGCAATTGGTGGCCAGGGGCATATTCTTGGTCGTGGTAACCAACAACTAACGCCCGCCGTGATTCGGAAGATCGGTCGAGATAATTTCATTGTTATTGCCACTAAAACAAAAATAAGCCAATTACATTGCCGTCCGCTACTCGTTGATAGCAATGATTCAGCGCTAGATTTGGAGTGGCAGGGCTATATTCAAGTTGTCACGGGTTACCGCGACGTGGTGATGTATCGGGTGAGTGCCAGTGGTGATTGAGTTTAACCACTTCAACAAATTAGCGGGCTTTTCTGAATGGCTGATATCGTCAGAAAAAGGCGCTCAGCGTTTGTTCCATGGTCGCGGACAATGCTTCACAGGCTATGATTTTTTTACCGTAGACTACTTTGAGCCAGTGTTATGGCTTGTATTATATCGCGAGCCCGATGCGGATTTTTGGGATCAATTTTGCGCCGCCTTGGAGCTTGAGTTTGCCGGTATTTGCAGCGCTGCCATTGTTCAGAGTCGATATGATAAGTCTCCTTCAACTTATTGTTTATGGGGAAATATCCCAAAAAAATTATATGCTTTTGAAGGCCAGAATAGATTTAAGTTAGATTTAAATAACAAGCAAAACATTGGCTATTTTATGGATATGCAGCCCACTCGCTTGTGGCTTTCAGGGCGGGCGGCGGGGCAGCGAATCCTTAATTTATTTTCTTATACCTGCGCTTTCTCTGTGGCGGCCGAGCAGGCAGGTGCAGAGTCTATTCTCAATATTGACACCAGTTGGCCGGCGCTGTCTCAGGGTCGAGAAAATCATAGCCTCAATCCGGTGCTGAGGTCTGCAAAAGTAAAATTTCTTGGTCACAATATTTTAAAGTCGTGGGGACTCCTCAAAAAGCTGGGACCCTTTGATATTGTGATTTGTGATCCACCGTCTAGACAGGAGGGCAGTTTTAATGCTTTTAAAGATTATCGCAAGTTGGTGCGTCAGTTCCCGGCCCTGTTGCCCGGCGGGGGAGACGTGCTTGTGTGCCTCAACGCGCCGTATTTGGGGCAGCGGTTTTTAGAAGAGACTATGGCCACGTTCTGTCCATCGGCCACATTTGTGTCGCGGCTTACGGGACGATTGGATTTTCCTGAGGCGGATTCAGACGCCGCCCTAAAAGTGCTGCACTATCGACTTTGAAGTCAGCGAGGGGGAGGTGACCGCAGCGGTGAATTACTGTGGTCGACTATGCCTGCTAGGCTAGCTTTTTTGCGGCAAGCTGCTTTCGATAGGTGCCTAAAAATGCAGCAAAGCGCTCTATGGCGTCAGCAAGATCCAGCTTATTTGGTAAAAATACAATCCTCAGGTGATCGGGCTGATGCCAATTAAAACCACTACCTTGCACTAACAATATTTTCTCCTGATTTAGTAAGTCTAAAACCAGTTGTTCGTCATCTTGTATCGGGTACATTTCAGGATCTAAGCGCGGGAACATATAAATTGCACCTGCCGGTTTTGTGCAGCTTACCCCAGGTATCTCATTGAGCATTTTATACGCTAGATCGCGCTGCTCCAGCAAGCGTCCGCCGGGCAGAATTAATTCGTTGATGCTTTGATAGCCGCCTAGTGCGGTCTGTATTGCGTGTTGTGCCGGCACGTTGGCGCATAAGCGCATAGACGACAGAATATTAAGTCCTTCGATGTAGTCACCCGCGCGATCTTTGGCACCGGAGACGATTAGCCAGCCACTACGGAAGCCCGCTAGTCGATACGCTTTCGATAAGCCATTAAATGTTAAGCAAAGGATATCTGATTTTAGGCTACCTAAGGGGATATGAACCGCGTCGTCATAGAGAATTTTACTGTAAATTTCGTCGGCAAAAACAACTAAGCTGTGCGTTTCTGCGATTGCAATTAATTGTTCTAGCATGTCACGGCTGTAGACCGCACCCGTTGGATTGTTGGGGTTTA
>JBKEFB010000004.1:0-62067 GCA_046712405.1 Zhongshania sp.
CGCCAATTTCTTGGGGGTTGCCTCTTCTGAGCGCTCCTGACCGTCTTCGTTCTCGGCCATACATCAGCCTCCGAGAAACAGTTCGACAGCCATAAATGCGCTGCCCAACATAGTCGTTAATAGAGGAAGTAAATTGGGCAGCAAACGATCTACTACCAGAAATCCAATCAGCATCGCGATAGGGAAACCCACCGCAAACAGGTTTAAGGTTGGCGCTGCGCGACTCACAATACCAACGGCCAGCTGCACAACCAGCAGCGCAACAACGGCGGGTATGGAAACTCGTATTGCGCCAGAGAACAACTCAGCGCCGCGCATCCACACAATACTATACTGGCCGACGGAAATACCGTCGCCAGCCACCGGCCAGTATTGAAAGCTTCTTGCCAATAGCGCCAAAAAGTCGATATGGCCGTTCATGGCAACAAATATAAGCATGGTAAATATCAATAAAAACTGCGATAGCACAGGTACCTGCGCACCGCGCTGAGGGTCTACCATCATGGCAAAACCCAGCCCCATACCCATGGCAATCATTTGCCCGGCAAGAATGATGGCATCAAATACCAACTGCACGATCAAACCAATACATATACCAATCAGCAACTCATTGACTGCCAGTAGCATGGCTTCAATACCGATTAAATTGGTCACCGACACTGGAGGTAACATCGGTAAGATGATGGCGGTGATAAATACCGCGACCAAAATACGCGCCGGTGTGGGTATATACGTCGCACTAAATAGGGGGGCCGCAATCATCGCCCCGCTCACCCTCACAAACGGCAGCCAAGCGGATGCGAGCATAACGCTGAGCTCGTCTGGCGTTGGCGCGATCATTATCAGGCTACCCGACTAAACTCGGGATCATAGAGAATAATTGACGGGTATAATCAAGTAAATTCCCCAACATCCAGGGGCCTGCAACCCCCAACACCACAACCAGCACCACCAACTTGGGTATAAAGCTCAGGGTCATATCCTGAATCTGAGTGGCAGCCTGAAACATCCCTATCGCTAAACCGGCAGCTAGGGCCGACAACAGCAGAGGTGCGGCCAAAAGTATGGTGACATTCATAGCCTGGCGGCCGAGTTCAATTACCGTATCTGCATTCACTGCCTGGCCTCATACTTTATTTTCATAGTAAGTGTCGTCACTATCGTCATTGCCACCGGAGTCGTCATTGGCGCCAAGGTCGTCATTGATAAAAACTCGCGGCCAGTGACCCCATCACTAAGGTCCAGCCATCCACCAACACAAACAACATAATTTTAAATGGCAGCGAAATCATCATGGGCGATAGCATCATCATACCCATCGACATCAATACACTGGCTACCACCAAATCGATAACCACAAAGGGAATAAAAAGTAGGAAACCGATTTGAAACGCAGTCTTTAATTCGCTGGTAAGAAATGACGCCATAAGAATAGTGAAAGGCACGTCTTCCGGCTTATCAAGCTGTTGAATGCCCGCAATCTCAGCAAAACGGCCGATATCCTCTTCCCGTGTTTGACGGAGCATGAATTCGCGAAACGGCTGGAAGCCCGTTTCAATAGCTTGGTCAAAGCTCATTTCTTCTGCGACATAGGGTTTGATGGCATCGGTATACGCTATTTCCGCCACCGGATGCATAATAAATAGGGTTAGAAAAAGAGCCAGACTCAATAAAATTTGATTCGACGGTGTTTGGCCAGTACCCAAGGCCAACCTCAAAATTGATAAGACGATCATAATACGCGTAAATGCCGTCATACCTAACAGCATGGCTGGCAGTAAGGTAAGCGCCGTCATCACCGCAAGTAACTGCAGTGACACAGTGTATTCTTGACCGCCTGCCGGGGTGGCTACCGAGGTAATCGCAGGCAAGGCCAACGGCGCCGCATTGGCAAACATGGGCAAGCCACAAAGGCATAGCAATGTCAGGATGCGGGTAAGGTTCATTGTGACTCACCCCGCGCTGAGCGGTCTTTATTAGCCTTGCTTGCTGACATCAGCATTTGCCGCTTTGTCAATAATTTGGCAAACGCCGACTCTTGTGGCTTAGCATTTTCATCATCCGGTGACGAAGCCCAGCAGTGCAAGGTATTGATTGCGGTCGCGGTACAGCCTATCAGTAATTTTTCATCGCCAATCTGCACTACCAATAACTTTTCCTTCATGCTCAGCGGTATTTGTGAAACCAGTGTGACTCCAGCCTGTCCAGTTGCAGACACCAAGCGACTGCGACGCAATAACCACGTTAGGCCAACAATACAGACAATCACAAATAGTAAACTACCGACCATACCGGCTACGTCAAACGAGGGGCCCACCGCCATTGGCGCTACAGTAGAGCTGGCCGGAACGTCTTTGGCGAACACTTTTAGTGGCAGCGCAAAGGCCGCAGCACTTAGTAGCGGCACTGCCACGCGGTGCCAACGATGATTAGCGACATTAGCCATTAGTGACGCTCGCGCTCTTCTTGGCCAACCACTTCGGTCAGCATAATGCCGTACTTTTCTTTTACTACCACAATCTCACCGCGCGCCACTAAAGTGCCATTCACCAGCACGTCTAGCGGGGTGCCCGCCGCCCGGTCTAATTCAATAATCGCTCCCTGATTCAAGTCGCGTAGCTCTCGGATACTCATTTTAGTCCGCCCCACTTCAACGGCGACACTCACGTTGACGTCCATAATCATGTCCAGACTCATATCCTTAGTCACGCGTCCAGCGCCCTGTTTTGGAGAGGTAGTTTGCGCTGCATTATTATCATTCAAGGTTTTGCTCTCTGCGCCTGCAGCCTTAGTATTGGGTTTAGTGGTAGCGCTATCATTTACTTGCTCGTCAATAGTTTGATCCGTCATGTTTAATCCTCAATGCTGATTTCGATTCATTTCAGATCTGCCCGTCAAGCGAACAGCTAGCTTATCTTCATTGCTGCCAAAGCTACCGTGCATAAACGGCTTATCGTCGATCATAAGAATCACATCTTCCGCCGACGGAATATCGATAACATCACCCACTTCAAGCAGAGAAACGCGTTTTAAACTCATTCGGGTTTGCGCTAAAATCGCCACTAGCTCAATAGGGGCGGCCTCCAATCCATCCAGCAGACGCTCACGCCAATCTGCGTTTAATGCTTTACCAATCGGTTTAGCTGGACCGCTCAAGCTATCGCGCACAGCATCAATGGCACTCCACGGCACTATCGACCACAGGCCGCCGGTGAATTCGCCAACGTTAACGATAAATCTTGTTGCCACCAGGGAATCAGCCTCACCAATACTTTCTAGCATCCGCGAATCACTCACTTGGGCGGCAATAGTGGGTTCAGTTTTTATGACCGATTTCCACGCACTACTCACATCAGGTAATAAGGCCGAACTGAGCATTTCCATAAAACTAGATTCGGAGACCGACAGCAGTTCGCGCTTATCTTTTTGAATACTGCCTGACCCGCCAAAATAGCGATCTACCATCTGAAATACCAAATCAGATTCAAAGGCCAATAAAATATTGGCGTTCATAGGCAAACCTTTAACGACAGAAATACTGCAAGGTGCGGGTAAAGTATTCAGCATCTCGTCAAATTTCATGACGGTAATTTTATCGACTCGCACCGCGTCCACAGTGGCTACGAACTCACGCATACGATCCCGAGTGGCCGTAGCAAACTGCGTTTGGATAAGTGATAGCGCTGGGATCAATCGCTGGGCAGCATAGTCTTGGCGAGCTAAATTATACTTTTCGCGACTGGGGTCATTCTGGTCTTCACCCTCCATTAGCGCTTCTAGTTCTTCAGGATCGAGAATATCGCTCATATTGCTATCCTCACTGAATCACAAATTTGGTGAAGTAAACGGCCTCGACACCATCTTTTCCTGACTCTGACGTCAGTACCCCATTAATCGCAGCCAGCGCTTCACTCTGAAGTCTCTGACGCTGCTCGGCAGTGGCTATTGCGCCTCTATCCAACTTGCTAAATAACATTAGTAGGTCATTGCGAATGCGCGGCTCATATTGCTCAATGCGGGAAAAGACATCATCTTCGCGAGACATTAAGTCAATTTCCACCATCAGAAAACGAACACCGCGTTCACTCTGTAAATTAACGACAAAGGATGGCGCCATGCTGAAATAAACTGGCTCTTTCTTCTCATTTTTCTCTTCAGCTACCGGCTTACTATCAGCGCCAACAGCAGCAACCGGCTCTGGTGCAGGTTCACGCATGAAAAACCAGGTGCCACCGACTGCGGCAATCAACACCACGATCTGCACTGCAATCATAATAATAATAATTTTCTTATTCATACCTGTTTCTAATTCCTTATTCGCCACAAAATCGGCATTCTTATAGGGTTACAGCAAGGCTTATGCCAATCAAAATATACGTTTAATAACAATTACTTATAAGCGAAATATCGGAACGTGACAATAATTTGGCGCTACTGGCTAAACATAGAGCCACTGTAGCAACACAGCGGAATCAGGCCATTAGTAATAACCACAGCTTGAATACGCGCATATAACTTTTGAGCGAGGGAAGGAGAATCGTGAGACGCAGATCGCATGGCGAATTCTGCTGAAAAGTTGACCTAGTAAATGACGGGGTAGATACACCTATAAGCGTTGGCAGGCCGAGTAAACTCGGTTTCTGTTAGTTTCAGCGTATAAATATTGATAAGCAATGATGGCATCAGTACGAGGACTTAAGCGTAGTAATCGACGCCGCTGTTTTGCAGCATCACAGTCGCATTCTGTAACCCTGAGGAACTGCCATCATCATCGCCATCAACGCCATTTTCACCAAGACTCTTTTGGCTAATATCATTGCGAGCGTCATTGTCCGCACCAGAACGATCACCCGCAGATTGTCCTGTAAACTGTTGAGCACTACCATTTAGATTTGGATTGTGACTGACTTTAACGTCTTCTAGACGCAAACCTTGATTTTCCATACCGCTGTGCAAGCGCGGCATCATCTTTTCCATAAGATCGGAGGTATCTTTATGCTGAGTTTGAATCTGTACAGAGGTAGTATCTCCCTGTATTGACAATTGAATATGAATGCTACCTAGCTCTGCAGGTCGAAGCTGCAGGATCGCGCTGTGTACACCGCTCCCCCCCATCCACGAAATTTTAGCCGCCATAGCCTGTGACCACGCAGGATCGGTTAAGGCATTATGAGCTACCGTCAAATTGACGGGCGTGCGCACCACACTACTATCTGAGCTTCGTGTCGGCGAGGACGCCAGCAGGTCAAGGCCCGCGATCAAATCAGATTTTAATTCGATGGCTTGACCAGTGGCCTTCATAATAGGTAGTGAATTAGCCGCCGAGCTTAGCTGCATTGCAGTCGCGAAGCCTGTGGTGGGTTTGCCTAACTCACTGGCGACCGTTGCTGTTAGACCCCTATTTGACCTAGTGTCAGTGGCTTTATCATTTACGCTGAGTAAGGTAGTGGCAACACTCTCGGCCCCACTAAATTTTCCTCTGGCCGCGTCAGTATCTAGGCCCATTAAGCTAGCACTGGCGGTAGCGCCCTCGTTAGGCCCCAGCGAGATTGACTGCCTAAACCAGTCAATCTGCGACTGCTGCCAGGTCACTAGGACATCGCCCTCATCACTATTTCCTAGATGCGTAGCGCGGTTTAATTCTTCGCTAAACTCAAGCACAGGAAACGGCAAGTCCTGTCCGCTTTCAGCCATCAATTTGCCGCCAACGCCAACATCGCTTGAAGAATCGGAAAATCTATTAATGTCTGCACTCAGCGGCTGATCAGCTGACTCAGAATTAGCAATATCTTTGCTTGCTATCGCGCCTTGCGCGGTGCTCAGCAACTGATTAAATGGCGTAGCTAGCTGAGCATCATCACTGCTTCCCGTGAGGCTCAGAGCCGTTGTCTTGGCACTACCATCTACTTTAGGTAACGCTGAACTAATACTATTGTGCATCGTGTATGACCTGTTTGTTACGTCGAAAAATGTAACTCACTTTTGGCTAAATTAGTTTTAAGCAGTCTTTTTATATACGTTTAATAAAACAATCTAAGGTATTATCAAGCGAATTTTAATCGCCACTCATATTTATACGCAATGTTTATGCCAGCGCTTTATTTTGGCGCATAGCCCAGGCGAAGCGCTGGCTACTTAGGTCATCTGCCACCCGCTGCTCACTAGCCTCTGCTTCGCATAATTCTTGATGAACATAGCGCTCAGTGAGCTTCTGCATACTCATGGACCGACGGCGACAGTCCATCCAATGCTTGCGATCAGTATTCATGGCAAGCTCGGTGTTATGCATTATTTCACGTTGCTGGGTAATCGCAGCGGCTAACTTAGCCATAAACGCACGGGATTCTTGCAAGCGGTTTATATCTAAAAATTCATCACGTGGATTGCGAATAGCATCTGCATATTCTTGATAATATTGTTTTAGTTCTGCTAATTTATTTTTTTGGGTCTCGTGGTGCCGCTGACTCTTAGCAAATTTATCGGCCCGTTCCCGCTCATCCCGCTCAGCAATGCTATTGACGGTTTGCATGCGCTTGGATTTTTTCATTATTAGACCTCTTACTACAACACTGCAAAAGTACCACTGCGGTGGACATCATAGCCCACTACTTGATTATTCGTTTAACAGAACACTTAACTGATCAAGTGAACTATCAAAACCTTCAGATTCGTCATAGGCTTGCTGCAAAAACTTCACCATTCGAGGCCACGTCGATACTGCCTCGTCTAGGCGAGCGTCACTACCCGGTTGATAGGCTCCTATCGTAATCAGATCTTTATTTTGCTGGTACAACGAATACATTTGCCGAAAGTAGCGAACCTGATCTTGATGGCTTTTGTCGGTGACATCATTCATAGCTCGACTCACTGATCGCTCAATATCTATAGCTGGAAAATGCCCAGCATCGGCAAGCCCTCGCGATAATACCACATGCCCATCTAGTATCGCCCTAGCAGAGTCGACAATCGGATCATTCTGATCATCACCCTCCGCAAGCACGGTATAAAATGCGGTAATAGATCCACCCCCTGCCGCGCCATTACCCGCTCGTTCGACCAGCGCTGGTAAGCGCGCAAATACCGATGGCGGATACCCTTTGGTCGCCGGCGGCTCACCCGTGGCCAGCGCAACCTCACGCTGAGCTTGGGCGAAACGAGTGAGAGAATCCATAAGGAGTAACACCTGTTTACCCTGATCACGAAAGTGTTCGGCAATAGATGTTGCTAGCCAAGCACCTCGCATACGCATTAACGGCGGATGATCAGCGGGCGTGGCAATGACCACCGCGCGCTTCATATCTTCTGTTCCTAAAATACTATCAATAAACTCTTTTACTTCTCTGCCCCGCTCGCCAATAAGACCCACCACCACCACATCAGCCTCGGTGAATCGGGTCATCATGCCTAGAAGTACGCTTTTACCTACACCACTTCCGGCAAATAGGCCAAGCCGCTGGCCGCGCCCGACTGTCAGCAAAGCGTTAATAGAGCGTACGCCAACATCCAGTGGCTCGCGTATAGGCTGGCGCAACAGGGGATTTATAGGCACGCCTGATATAGAGCGTGTCTGACTGCATTGTAGTGGACCCTTGCCGTCTAGGGGTCTTGCTGCGCCATCTAGCACCCGCCCCAACAGACCATCGCCAACGGGAAAATCTGAGCCCTTTTCAATCGGTATTACTCGGGCATTTGGCATTACCCCGCGCAATTCCCCAGTAGGCATTAACAAGATTTTGTCGGTGGCAAAGCCAACCACCTCAGTTTCTAACCACTCGCCATCAGCCGCTTCGACCAAACAGTATCCACCCACTGGCGCCTTGCAACCCACCGCCTCTAGCATAGTACCGACAACACGTTTGAGCTGGCCTTCGACCACCGGCCGATCAGCACCACTGAGACGTTGACGATACTGTGCAAATTTCGCTGCCAGTTCACCGCGGGCTGATATTGTCATAAACGCTCACTTTTATTTTGCGACGGCACTGCTGCGATGTCCTCAGCCATGGTCAGGTGTTAGTTCCGTTTGCTCACCTAACATTTCAGCCGTAATACGCTGCAGTCGAGTTTCAAGCTCCTCGTCAATACGCGAACACTCATTGCTGATGCGGCAACCTCCGCGGCTCACGCTAGGGTCTTCTAAGAGAATCCACGACAATTCAATAGGTTCGCCGCCCGCCATCGCTAGCTCACGCAATACCTCAACATCGGCGGGGTTAAGATAAATATTTAAATCACCGCTAGTGAGCGGCAAAGCCTCAATGGCCTGATGCACTAGATTTTCAATCAACTCCGGCCTAACACTCAACTCATGTCGCAAAAGCTGCCGCGACAATGTCAGGGTCATAGCCAATAATTCACGCTCCAGCTCGGTATCGACCCATTTTTGAGGCTCGCGCAACGCTGCCAAAGCCAGCTGTAGTTGCTGACTTTGCTCAGCAAGTATACGCTTCGCCTCGGCGCGCCCTTCTGCCAACCCCTGCTCGAAGCCATGCTTTTTGGCGGCGTCGCGGGCAAGATCTGCGTCATTTGGAATATCCTTATGCGCAGAGGATTCTTTTTTCGCTGTAGCGGTGTTAGCTAACGTACTGCTAACCTTTGGTAGCACCCACGGTTGATACCCTCGCTCATCAATAGTAGGGCTCTTCGCAAGCGGCTCGGAAACTTCCACATCCGCAGCAACAACGCGGGGACTAAAGACCTGAAACACATCTGCCATATCAGCTCCTTAACTTCCTGTGACTCGCAAAATAACGACAAGACTAAGGGACACCAACCAGGCATTGAAATTAAACGTAGTCATCATTACTACCACGGCCCAAGTCAATTTCGCCAGCGTCTGCGAGCTTTCTCGCCACTGCCAATATATCCTTCTGAGCAGCCTCAACATCGCTTAGCTTGATGGGGCCACGTGACTCCATATCTTCAAGCAACATCTCGCGAGCACGTTTGGACATATTTTCTAAGATCTTCTCACGCACTTTCTCGTCGGCGCCTTTAAGAGCCATTGGTAGCACATCGGAACCTACTTCGCGCAACAGTAATTGAATACCCTTGCCGGGAATATTAATGAGATCACCGAATACAAACATCAGATCTTGAATACGATCAGACAGGGGTTGATTCTCTTTGGCGACCGCCCCCAGAATTCGGGTTTCAACATCCGGATCCAGGCCATTCATAATACCTGCGACGGTCTTGGCACCATCAATTTTACGATTTTTAAAGGTCGCGGTGACAGACAGCTTTTTCTTAAGCACGGTCTGTAATTGCCGCATGGCTGACTGGGGAATGGTTTGCATATTGGCAATACGCACCACAATATCGTCTTGCAGCGCTGACGGCATTTGCTTGAGTACCGCAACCGCCTGATCCTGATCCATATGCGCCATGGTAATGGCAATGATCTGCGGGTGCTCATCTTGGATCATATGAAGCAGCGCCTCTGGCTCTAACCAGCGCAGGGAACTCATTTCTTGCGTTTCTTCGTCACCAAGAACCCGATCGGCCAAGGTACTGCCTTTTTGATCACCTAAGGTTGAGGTAAACAACTTGCGCACATAACCTTGCACACCCACACCTAGGGACGTTTCCTGATGCAAGGCGCTACGGAATTCATCAACCACAGCCTCGGCCAAACGATTGTCTACACTGCTAATAGACGCCATTGCGGTGCCGATTCGCTCGACCTCATGAGGATCTACAAATTTAAGTACTTTGGACGCCTGCTCTTCCCCAAGCATCAGCAAGAATAAAGCTGCCTTCTCGCTACCGCTACCGCCGGAATTCGTCGCCATCTCAGGATTTGCCATTTTCTTCTGCTACCCATTTTTTCATTACTTGAGCAACCCGCTGTGGATTTTCATCCACCACCGAGCGCGCCTCAGTCATCTTATCCTCAAAGCCCATACGTCCCGGTCCGCCTAATGCGGCTAGTGCGGCTACCGCAGGGTGCAATACTTCACCGCTAACACCCTTCTCTCCGCCATCCGTTAAGGCCTGCGGCGCTGCTTGCGCGGCATTAATCTGAGCGCTCATTAAGGTCCGCATTCCAGGGCGCAGTATGGCAAAAATAATAAACAATACGCCTATACCAACCAGTGACTGTTTAACCAAATTGGCAAACCATGGCTGCTCCCAGAAACCCGGTGTTACCGTTTCCATTTCAATATTTTCAAGGGGTTTAAAATCGGCAGATACTACGGTAACTCGATCACCGCGGTCCGCGTCAAAACCGATAGCGTCACGCACCAACAAATTCATTTTTTCAAGCTCTAGCGGTGGCACTTCTACCAAAATACTTTGACCTTCTGCATCAGTGCTTTGACGATTTGCCACCACCACTGCAACCGAGAGACGACGAACCATACCAGTGGGTGTCGATGAGTGATTCAAAATTCGCTCTATTTCATAATTACGCACAATAGACCGATTTCCTTTATCTTCTGCAGCCTTATTATTCTCTACACCGCCAGTGGGTGGCTGGTTACTTAACGCCCCAGGCATACCGCTGGCATTGGCATTGACATCAGCGTTCATTCGCTCATTTATCTGCTCGCTGCGAACCACCTTACTTTCCGGACTCCAGCTTTCGCGGCTTTGTTCAGCACTGGAAAAATCAATATTTGCTGCTACCTTAACGCGCACTTGACCCGCATCGGCCAAGGGGCCTAATAACTCTTCAATATTTCTCTGATAGGCCTCCTCAATACGCTGGCGATAAGTAAATTGACGTGAACTTAGCCCTAAGTCGTCGTTGTCGTCCTGAGAGGACAATTGCTGACCCTGCTGGTCAACTACAGTCACTTGCTCGGGTGATAAACCGGTGATACTTGACGCTACCAGATTCACAATCGCGGCCACATTTTGCTTATCGATAATGCTGCCGGGGAATACATCTAACATAATTGACGCACTGGCTAATTTGCGGTCGCGAACAAAGACAGATTGTTTGGGAATGGCTAAATGCACCCTCGCCTTGCGCACTTGGTGCATGCTTTCAATCGTTCGACCCAGCTCCTGCTCTAAGGCGTAATGAAATTTCTTAGACTGCATAAATTCACTCACACCAAAGCCTTGCTCCTGCTCTAGCATGGCCATACCAGAGCCATCACGCATAACGCCCTGTCCAGCAAGTTTGATACGCGCATCATGTAACTGCTTAGTTGGCACCATGATAGACCCAGTACCGCTCTCAATTTTATAAGGGATACCCGCAGCAGTTAGCGCATCGACAACACCAGCGGCTCGCTGGGGCTCAACATTGGCGTATAAAGTGCGGTAATCGCTACCCTGCGACCAAATTACTGCCGCTACACCGACTGCAACACTGGCCGCGATTCCGACCAATATAAGTAATTGACGCAGAACGTCATTGCCTGCCAGCTGCGCCAACAAATTGGCGGGCGGATTTGCTTTAGTTTCGGCCATGATGATTCTCCACCGTCACGATTACACTGATCCCTGCCATTACATCGACATCCTCATCACTTCTTGATAGGCCTCTACAAATTTATTGCGTACTTCTACCATGGCTTTAAAACTAACCGAAGACTTCTGCGTGCTAACCATCACCTCAGTCAAGCTCACATCCGGGTCTCCGCGCTCAAAGGCATTAAGCAAAGCACCCGCGCTTTTCTGGGTGTCATTCACGGCGTCAATTGACTGCTTAAGTACCGAGCCAAAATCGACTTTCGGCGTACCGCCCACATTTATGGCGCCCAGGCTATTTGCATTACCATCCGGCCTAGAGATCGGAGTCTGGTCGCGAAGCGAGCGAATCTGGGTGAGAATTTGATCTACTCTCATATCTGACATGTCTCTACTCCTCAACCGGCTATATAACGGTGTTCACGCAAACGGGCGAGCTTGTAGCGCAAAGTCCGTGGACTAATACCAAGGATTTCAGCTGCCTCTTTTTTAGACCGCCCCATTTGCAAGGCATCCGTTATAACGCGGCGCTCCTGATCCCGCATATATCCACCCAGCACACCGCCACTATCACCAAGCTGCCCTTCTCCACCCGTATTTGCGATAGCGGAAGAAACAACGTGCCTGTCAAAATCACTAACGAATCTCAATCCGTGTTCAAATTGAATATCTTGTTCAGTGATTATGTCCTGCTGTCTCAAAATCAAAGCGCGCTGAATAACGTTATCCAGTTCGCGTACATTGCCAGGCCACGCATAGTCCAATAATTTATGGATCACCTCGTCACTCAACATCGCAGAAGGATCACTAACACTGCTATCACGACTCAAAAAGTGGTATGCCAGCGGCAAAATATCACCGCGGCGCTCAGCGAGACTTGGGACAAGTAAGGGAAAGACATTTAGGCGATAAAATAAATCTTCACGAAATTCACCCTCGCGAACCGCCGCGCGAACATCTTGGTTGCTCGTGGCAATAACTCGGACGTCAAGTTTCAACGTTTTTCTACTACCCAAACGCTCTAACTCACGCTCCTGCAATACCCGCAGCAGCTTACTTTGCAAACCAAGATCCATCTCAGAAATTTCATCGAGTAATAAGGTTCCTCCCTGAGCCTGCTCGAACTTACCCGTATGGCTAGTAATAGCGCCAGTAAACGCGCCTTTTTCATAGCCGAACAACATCGCTTCTAGCATATTTTCTGGGATTGCTGCGCAATTCAAAGCAATAAATGGCGCTTCGGAACGACGCGACTGATTGTGAATAAAACGTGCATAAACTTCTTTGCCAGCGCCACTCGGACCACTTATCAATACGGTTGCATCCGTCTTAGCAACACGAGATGCGAGCTCTCTTACTGATTTTGATGCCTTATCAGCCATAATTAAATCAGCCATTACTAACAACCCCCATCAGTCGCACTAATGTGGGCAGCGAGACTTTTTGCAATCGATAACTCTGCAACAAGACGTTGCGTGGCGTATGTTATTTCCCGATGACAGAAATCCAAGCAATGACTATCGATAAGAATTTTGTTTCCATTGAAACTATTGCTCACAGATTTATCTTTCGTCATCGCCGCAGACTCGCATCAGTTACTTTACGAATATAAAGCAATCGCCATGCCATTAAATAAATATCAATAAAAACAACGATTTATAGAAAATTAAGTATTAGTGACAGTTTTTTGGCGAGGGTTTTTTGGCGCTATTAATAAGTATGACGAAGGGCTAAGTTAGGAATTATTTTATGTGCAAAACCAACTAACTAAGGTGCGTTTTTGCGATATTGAGATTTTAAGAAAAACTGAGCGGTAATGCAGGAGGAGACTTATTATAAAGCCTAGGCTACTGACCAAGCGGAGCGGTTATCGGCAACTACAATACACCTAATTTCTTCATTTTCTCTGCTAAAGTTGTCCGCTGCAGTCCCAACAACTGTGCTGCACGGGTAATAACACCTTGCTCTTTGCGCAGCGCTTCGGAGATAAACCACTGCTCTATATCTTGCAGATAGGATTTTAAATCTATGCCGTCTTCGGGTAGTGGCGGCTTACCGTTGTTAGCTTGCACCGACAAAGCCACGTCGAGATCGTCGCTACTGGGACGTGCTAGCAAAGACGTCATCAACGCATCTTGATCTTCACGCTCTTCATCAATAACAAAATCAATCATACCCATGGTGCGAAAGCGCTTCGGTAAATCGTTCATACCTACCAGCTTTCCAGCGTGAGTGATCGCTAAACGCTCCATCAAGTTTTCGAGCTCGCGGATATTTCCCGGCCAGCCATAAACTTTTAAGGCGCGCACTGCACTTGTCGAAAACTGCGGAGTCCGCATGCCTTTAGCTTCGAGCCTTTCCATAAAAATGGACATCAGCGACGAAATATCATCGCTGTGTTCTCTTAACGCCGGCACTTCAATAGGAAAAACATCTAAGCGATAAAATAAATCTTCTCGAAAAGTTCCCTCTACCACCATCTCTTCTAGATTGCGGTGCGTGGCCGCTAGAATACGCACATTACACTTTTTGGTCTCATTACTACCAACACGCTCAAAGCAACGTTCTTGCAACACACGCAGTAACTTAACCTGCATAGGCAGGCTCATATCACCAATTTCGTCGAGGAAAAGTGTTCCGCCTTCAGCCAGCTCAAAACGTCCCTGACGGGTAGCTATCGCCCCCGTAAACGCGCCCTTTTCATGCCCAAATAACTCACTTTCCAATAAGTCGGCGGGAATAGCACCACAATTAACCGGGACAAAGACTTTAGAAGTTCGAGGAGATCCACTGTGAATGCGGCGCGCTACGACTTCTTTGCCGCTGCCAGATTCACCACGAATAAGCACTAAGGTGTCGAATGTCGCTACCTGAGAAATCAACGCATCAAGATCGCGCATCACGCGAGACTCTACAGCTTTTTTGGCAACTACATCATATTTATTAGTGATCAATTTATTATTCTGCTGCATTGAAAACTCACTCGTTCAATGAATATCGACCTAGGGAACATTAGAACAGATAATCGCATTGCAAAATAGGCCTCGGAACCAATGCAGCGTTATAACTAAGCATTGCCAGTGATCCTATAGTGCAAAAGAAATCGGGCGCTGTGAATACGTGGATGTCCTAGGGTATGGTGTGGCCAAATTGCTGAAGACGCGATATAAGCGAGGGGTATTAAATCGGACTATTACTTAAATAGCGATCGACATTACGAATATTTTGACACGATTGATTCGCCTCTTGCGTCATTGTGCCGCGCTGGCGATACAACATTTCGCTAACCAGCTTATCAACAGCAAGTATCTTTTCAATCACACTGGCTACGGCGCTACTCTCCACGGGCGTGCAGGGCGTTGCAAAGAATTCGTCCATTAATATACGGCGCCGGCGCTGCTCATTGAGCGCTGCCACCCAGTCATTGCGCTCGGCAAGTTCTTGAATATATTCAGTCAAGGACATCATGGCCTGTAAGCTGCGCTGCCTAACGCCGAGTGCGGTAGGTATACTTTCAATATTGTTCATTATTCACCTAACAAGCTGTTCCTGCCGTGACCTGAGCGTCACGACCACAGCAACGCTGAATATACCCGATTCCACCATCACATTGAAGATGGGGCTACACTTTTATCAACTTCGCCATTTTGTAGACCATGAGGTATGGCATCCCACGCCTCCTTTAACTCACGCAACAAGGCAGACACTTCATCTAAACCGGCCACCTCATTATTAATATTGGCAAGTAAAAGACGACGATTCATATAATCATATAGATTTTCTAGATTATCGCTCATCGCGGCGTCAATGCTGTGATCTAAACTCCCCCGTAAACCGTCAACTATCGACATCACCCGATTTATCGCATTGACTTTTTGCGGTATTTCTCGGCGCTGCATGTGGCCCTTAGCGATTGCCAGTCTATCAAGCGCACCATCCATTAAAAGCTGAACTAGGCGATGCGGTGTTGCTGCCGACACCCTCGTCTGAGTACCTACTGATGCATATGCTTGAGTCGCCTTACCTGCTGAATAGCTCATTTTTTTCCTCTTGGGACGCTGCGTTGCTTACCCCAAATTAACGACTTTTCAGTCATTTTCTTTAGCGATTTATCAAGTTATTTATACTTACAAAAATTCTCTACTTACCGTTTCTAAACACGGTGCCAGGGAGGTTATCCAGCTGCAGCGTCAAAAAATCACCCGTGGAGTTAAGCTGACTCAACAAGCTATCTAGCGCGCTAAATTGGGCCTGATAACGAGCCTCAACACCAACGATACGCGCCTCTAGGGCTTCACGCTGCTCACCTATACGCTCAACTTGGCTACTTAGGCTAGTGGTACGACTCGACAAAATGCCGCCGCTATCGGTAAGGTTTTCAATTAAGCTGTCTAACCTAACCGCATAGCCTGACTCACTTGAAAAAATACCGCTGAGCTTATCGAAGTCAGCACTCATTACCTCGGCGAACCGCTCATCGTCGAGTACCAGCTTATTTTTGTCGCCGGTGGTGATACCCAGTTCCGCTAGGGAGTCGAGCTCGGTTCCCAAGCCACTAACGATCGTGCCCATTTCCTGACGAAGCTGATTGGCAACGCTACGTGTTGCCGAATCGCCCTGCAATAAACCGGTTTTTTTCGTCTCGGGGTCATATGCCGTGAGATCATTTATGATGGTCGTTAAACTATTATAATTAGAGACAAAACCCTGAATAGCGCTTTTAACTGAGCGGCTATCAACCTGTATATTAAGGCTAAAACTTTCACCCGGCAGTGCTTTCTTAAGATCTAAGGTCACACCGTCGATCATGCCCTCTATTTCTGTGTTCGCACTGGTTTGAGTAAAACCATCCACGATAACAATTGAGTCCAAAGCCGCGGTTTTCTCGACCATTGAACTCGTCTGAGTACCTAAACTGGCATCGTAGGCCAACTCGCTCAAATCACCACTGGCGCCGCTAGTAACGGCGATATTGACGGTATTCTCCACCCCGGTTTTAGTCGCCGAGAACACCAAATGTGCGCCGTCTTGATCATTAATAATTGAGGCCGACACGCCGCTATTATCGGCAGCAGAATTTACCGCATCACGGATATCCGCCAAGCTGTCGGCCCCATCTACTATGGTCAACGAAAAAGACTCGCCATTAACCGTAAAGTTCAAATCACCGCTACCCACACTGGTGTCGCTATCGGTGTACGCTTTAGACGCAATTTTTTGACTGGTGGCTAACTGCGCTACTTCAACTGAATAGCTACCCGGTGCGGCAAGATCGGTGGCCGCTGCCGAGAAGACCGTTGGGTCTTCTATGGTGGCACTACGCTTGGTAAAGCTGTCGGGATTTGTTAGGGAGCTAATGCTGGACTGAAAATTTGTAAGAGACGATTTAAGTGAGCCAAACGCAGATAGTCGCGCCTGAATCAACGCTTCTTTGGAATTTAGTCGCGATTCCACCGGACCGCGTTCCGCCGCAACCAATTGTTTAACGATACTATTGATGTCGAGTCCTGAGCCTATGCCGGATGAGGTTATAGTTGCCATATTATTTACCTACCCGCCTCTTTCAACACTACCTTATGAATCAATACTATGTTGGCGCCATAAACACTCACCAATGCTAACGCATAGCATATGTATGTAAAAACTATAAAAAAACTCCTTTGAACACTCTATTTACCAACTTGCAATGCAGGTATTGCGCCAATCATGCCTGGTCATCAATCAAACTGCCGGTACCTTCAATAAATACTCGCGCTAGATCCAGCAGCTCTTCAGGAGGAATTTGTCTAATAACCTCGCCAGATACCGTGTGTATGACTTTAAAAATAGTTCGTCCGGTGTCTTCATCTACTGAAAACTCTAGGTCTCGCTCACGATCTTTAAGCATTTCATTAAGTTTTGCAACAGCCTGTTCGGTGCGCTTAAGATTGCCCGGCGAACCAAGTTCAGTGACAAGGGCCGCAACCATAAGACTTAACAGATCGCCTTGCATTGCGGAGGAGGATTTCTCTGCAGCGTCCTTTTTATCTACTGCTAGCGGCAACTTAACGCCTATATTCTCGTGCTGAGGCAATACCTTGCCGGCTTGAGACTGACTAGCCAACACTGACACCTGGCCCATAATCGGCAAGGGATTCACCGCCCTGGGCGGCACGTTGGCAACCCCGGTCGCGACTACTTGTACATTTAAACTCGCGTCCATAATTTAACCTTTCACCCATTCAAACAGCTAATCGGAAAACACAAATAGGGCCAATTGGCCCTTAAGTCTCTCCCTTTAACTCCCTTTTTGGGCCGACAAGTCCCGCGCTCTCGGAGCGCGAGACATCATCGGGTTACGCTGCTTACTGCAGCAGACTTAAAGCCGCCTGTGGAAGCGCATTAGCCTGGGCAAGGATGGCAGTACCAGCCTGCTGCAGGATCTGTGCTTTCGTCAGGTTTGCAGTTTCTGCGGCAAAGTCAGCATCGAGAATTCGACCACGTGATGCAGACAGGTTTTCTGAGATTGTCTGCAAGTTAGTGATTGTAGACTCGAAGCGGTTTTGAACCGCACCGAACTCGCTCCGCAGTGTACTTACTGAACTCAATGCCGAGTCAATACGCTGAATCGCGTCGTTTGAGTTATCAACAGAAGAGACCGTCACTGAGGATAAGGTTTCGGAACCTAGTCCAACAGATTCATCAGCCAAAGCCATACCGATATTACCATTCCCTGAATTCAAGCCGCCGACCACCCTAATAGTTTCTGACGATGATAGTGTCAGTTGCCCGTAGTGTGTGGCGCTACCGCCCGCCAAACCACCAGATACAGCATTGGTTTGCGTCTCTACTAAGTCGATCTCGCGGCCGTCAGCGGCGGTGAACACTATCCCATCATCAGTGTCGTTGATTTTTGCTATTACACCCGACTCAACCGAATTTTGATTTACTTGGTTCACTACTTCGTCAGCCGTGGGGCTAGTCCCAGAACTATTGGTAGCGGCTCCGTCAAAAATCTTTACATCATTAATAGTTAATGAGTAGGTTCCGCCGGCAGCGGTGCTCGTGATTGCAGCAAATCCAGTGTCCACTGAGTTAGTCGCTGTAGCACTCAAGCCGAACACACCGGCCGAGTTTATGGCCTCTGCTTTAGCAAAAGCACTGTCTGCAGTTTGACCTTTGGCCTTACCTTCTACAGATTCATCGATTGTCACCGCATCATTATCACCAACTGCAATATTTACTGTATCAGCAGCAAGCGCGCCTACGCCTACGTTTGTCTCGCTGGTGCTTGTCTGGCCGATCTGGTTAGATTTTACGCCGGTTGCCAAGTTAACACCGATAGTTTCACCAACATTTGCACCCACTTGGAAGCTAGCGTGACCAAAGCTACCGTCGAGCAGCTTGGTGCCGTTAAAGGAGGTTTGACTCCCGATGCGGTCAATTTCAGCGAGCCGTTGCTGCACTTCCGAATCCATTGCTTCGCGGTCAGAAGCAGAATATGTTGAGTTAGCAGACTGCACTGCCAATTCACGAATGCGCTGCAAGTTGTTGGTAATTTCGTCGATGGCCGCTTCACCAGTTTGCGCCAGTGAAATGCCGTCATTGGCGTTGCGAACGGCTTGATTCAAACCATTAATTTGAGTTGTAAAGCGGGTAGTGATCGCCAAGCCTGCGGCGTCATCTTTTGCGCTATTAATACGCAGACCAGTAGAAAGGCGCTGCAGCGAAGTACTCAAAGTCTCTTGCGACTTTTCCAAATTGCGCTGCGCATTTAGTGAAGCAACATTGGTGTTAATACTTAGGGCCATGGTAAATCTCCTTACTAACTATGCGGTATAAAGACTAAAAGTCTTTGATTAAGCACCAGCCAGAGTGACTGTGATTTGCTTTCACCCCATGTAACGGTCTTCCAAGGAAGATCTTTAAGTTTATTTAGTAAGTAAATGTACGCAGCTAGATCGGTATTGCCCAGCACACATCGACAATCGACAAGCGCCTGGCAAGATTTTTAGTTTATTGGCGCTCATAACAAGCACTGAAGACTCGCAGAGAGCAGGCTATCGAGCCTTTATTTGCACTGTGCCCTGAAGATCAACTTAGCAATAATTAAATAAGTGACGAGGCATGAGTCTTGAAAAAAGATCATAACAAAAACAGCCTAATGGCGAGCGCCATGACTCGCGGCATGAGGTAATTAATAAGCTATAAATGTTTACTTATAAATTATTAAGCTACAAATAGTTAAATAAAGACAAGCCCTGGGTCTTGGCAAATGCCTGCTGCGCCACCTGCAGTGCGGTTTGCTGCTGGCTAAACCGTGAAATGGCCTCAGCGTAATCTAACTCATTGATCACGCCGAGGCTTTCAGCGATTTGCAGCGCTGCACCCTCGTTAATGTCTACCTGGAACTGCAGAGACACCATTCGGGCGCCAATATTAGATTGCTTTTGTATTAGATGATCCAGAGCTTGATCCAAGCCACTGAGTGCGGTGTTTATTTGGTTGTGCTGCGTTGCGCGCTCGGCGGGGTTGTTACGCTCCGTTTCTAGCGATACCGTGAGCGACTCAACCATTGAGAATAAATCTTGGCGTCTTGATGGACCTAAAGTAAATTCATCGCCAGCCGCCGGCTGACCTTCGATATTAACCGACATACCGGCAACACGTATATCACCGCCGTCAAGGTAATCGCCACTGTCAATAATGGCACCGCTGTCGTCAACCAGATCATACTGGGTGTCGCTGCTGAAGCGAATGGTTATGTTGTCGCGATTAAAGGCCGGGACATCAGCAACACTGCCCGCACCAATAACGCCAGTGCCGGCGTTGGCAGTGGCGGCGCTTGCAATAAACTGACCATTGCCATTAAAGATACCCATGTAGACATCTGAGCCGGGGTCGCCATCGGCCATGCGACGCGATGGCCCAATTTGCAGTTCGCGCTGGCCATCATCACCATTATAAATATACCCGTTTGCCGTTTTCGAGAATGGCGCACTGCTCTCTTGGTAGCCCGCAAAAATAAAATGACCGCTGCTATCTTTGGTATTGGCATAGCTAAGCAGGCTATCTAATTGGTGCCGCATCTCTGCAGCAATAGACAGCCGCGACTCATTACTCTGCGTATCATTATTGGCCTGAATAGTAAGTTCACGAACACGCTGAATAACACTTATACTGCCCTCAACAAGGCTCTCTTCAAGACGAAGACGACCATCGAGTAAATCTGTATTGCGTAAATACTGCGTGGTTTGATCTTGCGCGCGGCTTAACTCAAGGCTGCGAACCGCACCCACAGGATCTTCCGAGGGGCTAAGAATACGCTTGCCGGTGGAGAGCTGTTCCTGGGTGGCCGCCAGCTTAGATTGCTGGTTAAGCATAGTGGTCACGCTGTTGGTATACATTTGACTGGTTGAAATTCTCATTCGTCTACTCTCTATTCCTGCCGCTACCTGTGTCTGATGCCGCGCTGCTGCAATAACAACTCTAACACTCTTTTTATGGCTTAACGCAATGCGCCCAATAGGGTTTGAAATAGATCATTCGCTATGCTCACTGCCTGCGCTGCGGCCTGATAAGCCTGCTGAAACTTCAATAAATTTGCGGCCTCTTCGTCGAGATTCACGCCAGATATTGATTGCTGGTTAGTACGGGCTTGATTAAGCAGGCTGTCCTGTGACTGATAATTTATCTGGGCACTTCGGGTCGCCACCGCAATATCACCCACCAAGCCATTCATGGCATCTTGAATACTGGCGCTGCCGCCATTAAGTACCTTACTGCTTTCTGCGGCCGCCATTTTCAAGAGGTTGCGGTTGTCGCCCAAGGCATTGGTATTTGCGCCAATAGTAAACTGATCACTCGCCTCAGGAGATCCGCTAATCGTCACTTTACTGCCGTTAATAGTAATATCTGCGCCCGATGTAAAATTAAAATTCCCCGCACCATTGACCTGATAGCTAGTCGCCGACAAAAACTCAATGCTAACGGCAGCAAGGAGGTTTTGATTATTACTGTCGACAACATCGGTTTCAGATATTTTTCCAGAGCCAATATTGTTCAAATCTGCGGTGCTGCGCGTCGCTGCGGCGGCGGCAATACCCGCCGGGTCGGTCATAATCACCTTGAGGCTGCCTGCCGCGCCCTGGGTTGAGCGCAGCAGGAACTGATCGCCCACAGCCGCCGGAGAAGTCAAACTAAGGGATACGCCATCCACAATAAAAGGGTCGGCATTGCTGCCTGCGCCCGTTACGCCGGCAACCGCGGCACCGGTAGCTTCATCAAAGAAACGCCAGCCGCTGGCATCTAGACGAATAAGCGTATTGCTACCTGTCAGCGCTGAAACATCGCTTAACTGCGCGTTAAACTCCGCGCCGCTGGTATTATTTCTACTGCTATAGAGCTCAGGATCTGAGACCGAGAATATATCGCCGCCGAGCTCACCCTTTAAATTCATACCTGAGCGGTTAATATTATTGAGGGTGTCGGCAATCGCCACCGTAAGTCGCCCCAACTCATTACGCGTATCACTTAATACGCCATCTCTGAAACTTAAGGCGCCACCCAGACTGCCACCGCGCAAACTGTCACTTATTACTGCGCTATTACCGCCAACTGCCATCGCAATTTCTACCCGACCGGGATCAAACACATTGGTCACTGCCCGTATTCCAAGGGCGCGCTCACCTAATACCAGCGCTTCACCGTTGCCGATAAACACACTGACACTGCCGTCAGACTGCTCAACCGAAGAGCTACCAATTAACTCGTTAAGTGACAATAAGGCCTGATCTCGCTGGTCAAGCAAATCATTAGCTTCGGTACCAAACTGTCCCTGCGCTTTACTAATCATTAAATTGAGCTCAGCAATTTGGGTACTGATGTCATTGATATCATTCACTGACACTCTGACGCGGCTACTCACCTCGCGCTCCAAGCTGTCCATTTGGGATGATAAGCTTGTAAAGCGATCACCCAAGCTCGAAGATTCAGCCAACATCAATTGCCGCGCGGGAATAGACGAGGGGTTATCTGCCACGTCTTGCAGACTATTATAGAATCGCGACAAAGACGCACTGAGGCCGAGGTCGGCATCCGCCAAGGCATTATCAACTTGGCTAGCTAGCTGTAAATAGCTGTCTGCCTGAGAAAATGCCGCCTGAGAATTACGTAACTGATCGACGTTAAAACTGTCATACACTCGACTAACTGACGACACTTTAACGCCAGAACCAAGGGTTAAACTACCGGATTGCGACGGTGTACGAGTGGCGAAGTCGACTTTTTGGCGGCTATAGCCCTCGGTATCCACGTTGGCAATATTATGACCGGTAGTTGCCAAGGCACGTTGATAAGACACCAGTCCCGACAACGCATTACCTAACATATCACCCATGAACTACCCCTTATTTACTAACCGATTTATCGGCGTTCAGACTAAAATCTTGAATACTGCGTTCCATACCACCAAGCTGCTGCAGGCGACTGCGAAGAGCGCTACCCTCGGCGCTTAAGGCTTGCGGCGACTGATCTGCCGGCCCTTTCAATTGCGTTACTATCGACTCAGCCATACCAATGCCGCCCTGATCAGACAAGGTTACCGACAGCTGGCTGTCGAGCATTTCTTCATACATCGCCACACTGCTATCACTAAATAAGCCACCTTCGGGCACTGCGGCACGCATACTTTTTAACATCATTTGCAGAAACAAGGCTTCAAACTGTTTGGCAACCGGCTCAATGGCTTCTTCAGGTGAAGCCTCGGCATCGCTGCGCAGCGCCGCCAAGCCAGAAAAGTCGTGATAATTACCTGCTGCTTTAACATCCATTGGTTTTCACCCTTGCGTTAATTTAAGGCTTAAATAACCAGTAGCTCAGCGCGCAAGGCACCGGCCTGATCCAACGCTTCCAGAATGGCCACCAAATCGCTTGGTGACGCGCCAACATTGTTAATTGCTTTAACAATGTCTTCCAAGGTCACACCGCCATCGAGCAAAAACATACGCGAACCGGTTTCTTGGACATCAATATCTGACTCTAGAGTCGCAACGGTTTGGCCGCCTTGAGCAAACGCACCCGGCTGCGACACCTCAACACCCTCAGAGATCGACACCGTTAATGAGCCGTGACTCACGGCGGCCGGCATAACCCGAACATTGCCACCAATCACAATGGTACCGGTGCGCGAATTAACCACTACGCGAGCACTCGCCTGGGCGGGAGTGATCTCTAAGGTCTCTAACATAGAGATGAATGTAACGCTGCGGTCAGCGTTACTTGGGCCCTGCACTTTAACGGTGGCGGAGTCCATTGCGCTTGCCGTACCAGCGCCAAATTTGGCATTAATTTCTTCGGCCAAACGGCGAGCGGTGGTGAAATCTGATTTTTTGAGATTCAACATGATTTCACCGTTAGCAGACATCACACTCGGCGCTGCGCGCTCGACAATGGCGCCATTGGGAATACGGCCGGCACTGGGAATATTCACTGTGACTCTAGAGCCATCTGCGCCAGACACACCCAAACCACCCACTAAAAGACTGCCCTGCGCCACGGCGTAGACCTGACCGTCTGCACCCATCATTGGCGCCATTAACAAACTACCACCACGCAAACTAGCGGCGTTACCGATTGATGAAACAGTCACATCAATGGTCTGGCCCGGCTTGGAAAAGGCCGGCAAACTAGTATGCACAGTGACCGCTGCGACGTTTTTTAACTGCGGGTTTACATTATCTGGAACCCGAACACCAAAACCGGTCAACATATTACGAATGCTTTGAATAGTGAACGGCGCCTGGCTGGTCTGATCGCCGGTGCCACTTAAACCCACTACTAAGCCGTAGCCTACCAATTGGTTGTCACGCACCCCGGCTACATTTACTAGGTCTTTTACACGCTCTGCATTGGCCGCTGGAATATGGCAGAAAAGGACTGCTGCCATAGCAAACACCGCACTGCGGACTCGATCTAGGTTTTTAAATGCAGACATAATGGCGTACCTCAAAAGGGCGATATTACCGACTGAAAAATTCGAGCCAGCCAGCCCATGGAATTAGCATCTGCCAATGCACCCTTACCACTGTAGGTAATACGCGCATCTGCAATTTTGTAAGACGGCACTGCGTTGTCGGGCCCAATATCTTCAGGGCGCACAATACCTTTAATGCGAATAAACTCTTCACCCTGATTAATGGTTACCCATTTTTCACCGCGCACCCGCAAGCTGCCGTTACGCAGCACTTCCGATACCGTAACCGTAATGCTGCCGGTTAAACTATTACTTTGACTGCTAGTACCCTGACCAGAAAAATCCTGATCAGAGGACACTCCCGAAGAAATAATTGGCAGGCCATTATGGGTCACCCCACGGCCGAACAAGGTCACAGTGGGAACCGAAATATTGCTCTCTTTGCCGGTTGCCGTGCTGGAAGATTTCGAGGCGTCGGTTTTTTCTTCAAGGGTTACAGTAATAATATCGCCCACTTGCCGAGCGCGACGATCTAAAAACAAACTCATACCGTAACCGGAACGGTATATTGACCCCATATTTTGACTGTCATCGGCCATCGCTTTCGGCGTTGCAGATTCATAATCTGCAGATTGATTTTTCGCTGGCGCCGACGAACAAGCAGACATTAAGATCATCGCGGCTACCGCTATTAGAACGTTTAAGCGCTGAATGTTTCTTGCTGTGATTTTAATCATCTTAATCGCCTGCCATTGCTATTCATAAGTGCCATTAATAAGTGCCTTCCATTCGCTCTAGCTAACCGAAGCGCGGCAAATAGCTACTTATAAATTATTGTTAACGTACTGCATCATCTGATCGCTGGTGGCAATGGCCTTGGAATTCATTTCGTAGGCGCGCTGAGTTTCAATCATGTTTACCAGCTCTTCCACCACATTAACGTTAGAGCCTTCTAGGGCGCCCTGCTGAATAGTCCCCAACCCGGTGAGACCTGGTGTACCGGTCTGCGGCGAGCCGCTGGAGGCCGATTCCATATACAAATTCTCACCGCGAGCTTGTAAGCCCGAGGCATTAACAAAGTCGGCGAGCTGAAAGCTGCCTAATTGCACCGGCGCTGAACTGCCTGCCAACATCGCACTAACAACACCGTCGGAACCTATCGTGACACTTAATGCGCCCGGCGGAATCGTAATACCCGGGTCAACAATATTGCCGGTATTGGTCACAATTTGGCCTTGATCGTCTAACTGGAAAGAACCGTCGCGGGTATATGCGGCGGTGCCATCTGGCATTTGTACCTGAAAAAAGCCACGGCCATTAATAGCCACATCCATCGAGTTACTGGTTTGAGTCATGGTGCCTTGTTGGAATATTTTTTCCGTCGAGACGACCCTGACACCAGTACCGATATGCATTCCGCTGGGAGATCGGGTTTGCTGTGAAGTCTGGCCACCAACCTGACGCATATTTTGATACAACAGGTCTTCGAAAGAAGCGCGGTCGCGCTTAAAGCCGGTGGTATTGGCGTTTGCCAAGTTGTTGCTGACCACTTGCATCCGTGTTTGCTGGGCATCGAGACCCGTTTTAGCAACCCAAAGTGATGAATTCATAATTACTTCCTCTTATTCCAAACGCAGCATACGGCTGCCTGTTTCTGCCACTGAGTCAGCTGCACTCATGACCTTGACCTGCATTTCAAATTGCCTGGCCAAGGCGATCATAGTGACCATGGCGTCGACGGTGTTTACATTTGAAGACTCTAAACTGCCAGCGATTATTCGAATGTCCGATGACGTTTCTGCAACACCACCATTTCGCATTCGCATCAAGCCGTCCTCACCTTTTGTGAGTTCTGCGGGCGCGGCATCGACTAAGCGAATTCGATCAACCGTGGCAACAGATTCTGGCCCCTGCCCCAGGGGCACAATCGATACCGTGCCGTCATCACCGATCATCAAACTAGTATGCTCGGGAATAGCGACTGGGCCACCGTCACCCATCACCGGCTGGCCGGCGCCATTCAATAACATGCCATCTGCGCTAATATGAAAATCTCCACGGCGAGAGTAGGCTTCACTACCGTCATTAGCTTGCACTGCAAACCAGCCCTTATCACCGCGAATAGCAATATCCAAATCACGTCCTGTGGTAGTCACTACGCCGGTAGAAAAGTCACTTGCCTGGCCATCAAGTACCGAATTAAATCGGGTTTCCATGCCGGGACCGGCAACCTGACGCGATAGTAAGTTTTGAAAGTCACCACGAAAGCCCGCCGTACTCACGTTCGCCAAATTATTGGCGTTAGTAGCCTGCGCTTGCTGGGTGTTTTTAGCACCCATCATGCCTATGTAAAGTAACTTATCCATAAACCCTCCCGCTCAGTCCGCGCGATCAACGCAACTATCGGATATTAATAATGGCTTGCGTGACCGCATCAGCCGTCTGGATCATTTGAGTATTCGCCTGAAAGTTGCGCTGCGCAGTAATCATTTCAACTAGCTGAGCGGTCAGATCAACATTGGAACTTTCAAGTGCGCCAGACTGCAGCTGACCAAAGTTTGAAGAATCAGCCGTACCCACACGAGCGCTGCCCGAGGCGAAGGTTTCTGCCCAAGAGGTATCTCCGCTTTGCTGTAAACCGCCGGGGTTAGAAAAACTCGCCATAGCAACGCTACCGAGCTGTTTCGACTGACCATTGGTAAACCGAGCAGATATGATGCCGCTGGTATCAACTTCAATACCCGTTAAACGCCCGGTGGTAAAACCATCCTGCTGCAAGTTGTTGACACCAAATTCTTTGCCGTATTGGGTGGTCTTCGCAAAATCAAAGCTCAAGTCAATATCCGCAGCCCCACTACCTGGGTCATAGGAAGGATAGGTAATTAAACCTAACGCTGGATTTTGCAATTCGCCGGCATTACTAAAGCTCACAGTATTGAAGCCACCGACAGCATTATTGTCGACATACAGCTGTTGATTCCATGCATTCGGCGCCACATCCTTCATAAAATACATGGTCGCGGTATGTTGAGTACCCAGAGAATCGTATACCGTCAGCGACGTTGCATGGTTGTAGCTCGTTACCAGTGCTGGATCGAATGGCGTTGTCGTGGGCACGGGTGCATTAGCGGGTAAGTTCACACCGATCTCAGCGCGCTGAGTGGCAGCCGGTGCATTTTCCGAGATCTGTAATTCCAAATCACTTAATGTACCGGTAGAAAAAGTGCCGTCCCCAGAGGGCGGAAATACCTGCAAACGCTCTAAGTTATTGTTCACAACAAAGCCGTCGCGATCGACACTAAAAGAGCCTGCGCGGGTGTAACTCAAACCGCTGGGGCCTTTCATGGTAAAAAAACCTTCACCCGAAATCGCAAGGTCTAGATTGTTATCGGTAAAGTCGACATTACCCTGCGAAAACTCTTGGGTAATGGTATTTAAGCGCACACCAGCACCTGGCGTGGTCTTGATGACATCGTTATTGGATGTGGCGAATACATCTGCAAATGCCGCCCGCGACCCTTTAAAGCCCGCCGTATTCACGTTGGCAATATTGTGTGCGGTTACATCGAGATGAGATGATGCGGCGTTTAATCCACTCAGTGCAATACGAAAGCTCATGGGGCTTACTCCTGGTCTAAAAATATCTAATTTGTACTAAACAGTATTATTACCGCTTAGCTGATTTCAAGAATTTGTGACATGCTCACAGTGCCTACACCTTGCACTTGTACCTGAGGTGTCCCGCCACCTGCCGGCACACTCACGCTCATGACTTCGCTGCGAACTTCAGTCGCAACAGCTTCTAAAGTATTGCCATTTAAATAGTTGGCGCGAATCTGGTAAGTACCTGGTGGCATGCGCTCGCCGTTGAGACCAACACCATTCCATTCAAACGGCACTGTTCCAGCGCGCTGCGGACCCAGCGGCACTTTGCCGATAACCTCGCCCGTAGGCGCAATAATTTCTATATCTAAGGCGGTGGTACTCGTCGCCAAATTTACCTGCCCCTGCACACCACCACCTGATGGCAGCGCCGCAAACTCGGTCTCTAACAACACATCCTTGCCAATTAAAGAAGAGGCATCGAGCAATTGCGCCGAATATAAAGACTTTGTTAATCCCGCCAAGTTTTCGTTCATTTCGCTAATACCACTCACCGAGGTCAGCTGTGCCATTTGGCTAATAAATTCGGTATTGTCGGCTGGATTAAGCGGATCCTGACTCTTAAGCTGCTGAAGCATAAGTTTCATAAAATCATTCTGATCCAGCGAGGATGCATCTTTCTTGGTTTTACTCGCTGATGTCTGCAATTGCAGCTCTTCTAAAGTGCGAAGTTCCATAATCTATATTCCTACTGCTGGCCGAGCTGCAAGGCGCGCAGCATCAAGGTTTTAGTGGTAGAGAAAACTTCTGCATTATTTTGATAAGCCCGTGATGCAGACATCATATTAGCCATTTCTTCCATCGTATTAACGTTCGAGCTATAGATATAACCCTCTGCATCAGCTTGTGGATGACCAGGTTCATAACGTTTAGTTACTGGCGCGTCACTTTCAACAATACCGCTGACAGCAACACCGATAACTTCACGCTGTTGATCCATCATGGTTGCAAATACCGGTTGGCGAGAACGATATGCGCCCTCTTCTGTGCCACTCACAGTATCGGCGTTCGCCATATTACTGGCGACGGTGTTCAACCTAAGCATTTGCGCATTCATTGCAGATGCGGCGATACTTAATGGATTAGCCATAACTTAGCGACCTCCTTGCAAAATAGATTTCAATCCACTGAAACGACTGCCTAAGAATGACAAGGTGGCTTGGTAGCGCATGGCATTGTCGGCAAATTCGGCCTGTTCAATATTCATGTCGACGGTATTGCCGTCTTCCGATGGCTGACTGGGAACTCGATACTTAAGATCCGTCGGCAAAGTTTCCGCACTGACACCGGAAGCTGTCTGTATGTGTCCACTACTGGTAGTGCGCATTGCCAATTGCGACTGATTTCCAGCCGCCGCAGACTGCGACAAGACTGCTTTAAAGTCGATGTCTTGGGCTTTGTAGCCAGGGGTATCGGCATTCGCTATATTGGTCGCTAGCACTTCATTGCGCCGCTGGCGCACTTGCAGTGCCTGATCGTGTATCCCTAGCGCTTTATCAAAGTTAATAGCCATTTTTAATACCATTCTTTCTAAAGTTTCTATGGTCGCTGCCGATGCAATCATTGACCTTGACGCATACCGACTTTATTCGTCTTGCACTGACCGACCAACGCAAGGCCCGTGCCATAAAAAATAAACGAGGTATTTCAATGTCTTGCGTATCATTAAATTGTTATTTGCCAAAAAAACGGCGCTAATTACCCAATACCGGCAAAATTCCGGCAGGTTTCGGCCTCCGTACAAACCCCTACCTCTTCAAACTAATTTAATTGTCACTCTGGCATAGCCATTGCTACCATTTAGCAAATGACAAAACTTTGACAGTTTGAATAGCTATGAATAAACAAGGACATTACTGCGCATTAGCGCTAATCAGTATGCTGCTCACTACGGCGAGCCAGCCGCTTTTTGCTAGCGCGCCAGAAAGTCACACACGTATCGCTGACACCGCTCGCGCCTACATTGCAGCGCGTCACCCGTGGCAACAGCTGACCACCAAGATTACCGTTCAATCGTTAGACCCTCGCACCAAGCTCAGGCAGTGCCCAGTAAAGCTAGAGGCATTTCTATCAGCGGGGGCGAAAGTAAAACGCCGGACTACCGTGGGTATTCGTTGCAACGGCAACAAACCCTGGAAAATATATTTGTCGGTAACAGTAGAGGCATTTGCAAAAGTGATGGTAGCTCGCCACCCCATCGGCCCTAACACTGAGATTAGTGAGCACCACATCAGCTGGAGTCAACGAGATATCTCCGCACTAGGTTATGGGTATTTACGATCTCTGGACGATCGCGGTGGCTACCGCAGCCGGCGCAGCATTGCGCAAGGCGCCGTACTCACTCCCAATATGGTTGAAGCCAGCAGTATTGTTACTAAGGGCCAGCGCGTGCACTTAAATACCAAAGCCGGACCAATTGATGTGAGCATGATGGGTATTGCCATGGAGAGTGGCGCGCTAGGGGCAAGAATTTTGGTAAAAAACCTCAACTCTGGCAAGCGCTTAGAAGGTGTGGTGGAATCAGAAAATGTTGTACGACTTAATTAAAGTTTTCCCCCTGACCGCCGACCTATTAGGCATAGATATATTAAACAAGAGGATTCTGACATGATCGACCGATTAGATAGCTCATCACTGGGACAACTCCGCAAGTTAGAGAGCGGCAACGCTGGCGGCAGCAAATCTGACGATGTCGGCGCGAGTGCCGCCGGGGCAACGAATAACAAGGCATCGCCCACTGCGGAGACGCCACTGATGGAACGCACCCGCACGCAAGTGAATAATAGTGATGGTATTGACCGTCAAAAAGTAGATGCCATTAAGACTGCTATTAGCAATGGTGAATTTAATATCGATGCCACTAAAGTAGCGGAAGCCATGGTAAATATGGAAACACTGACAGGCGCCTGATAAAAATGACTGAACTTAGTGATGTAAGCCAACACATTCACAGCAATGCCTGTGAACTCGAGTCAGCACTGCTCAGCGAAGCAAGTACTCTGAAACGAGCGGACTCCGCTGAAAAAATTGAAGCAGTCGCTATTCAGAAAATGGATCTAGTACAAGCCTTAGATCAACTTGCCCGGCGCCGCCAGCAGCTAATAGACGAGTCCAGCGATGGCGAGGAACATGACAGGGATCCAGCTTGGCAAGACACCCTTGCAATCCTGTCACGCTGTAAAATATTGAACACTCAAGCCGGCGCAGATATCACTGTGCAATCTCGCTATAAACAACGCGCTCTTGAAATACTTGGCACCCCACACGCAGAGACGCAGCTTTATAGTGCCAGCGGAAACCCGCAATTTGCAGGCCCAAAGCAGGCGCTGGGAAAAGCCTAGCCACTGTCTAAAGTCAATATCTACCTAGCTGTGATCATCCGCTGCCGGTAAATCCGATTACCTATAAAGTTTATTATCTAGCACCGAGCTATCACTACTGTGTTTATTTAATACCTCAAATCCATTTACTGGTAAAAATTCAATGCCTTGGTGTTTTTTAGCAACATCCAAGCCAAGACTCCGATAGCCTCCCCTACGACCCCTGACCATCATAAGGTGAATCATTTGCGCCGCAGCACCCTAACCTCGACAATTTTCCATCCTATAGCCATATGACAGAGATAGCCGCACCCTCCCACGGCGCTTTCATTAAGCGAAGCTCAAATAGCAGACCGTTTAAAATACCTCATAGGCCATAGTGGCAAAAAGTAGCGCGGGTATTCCCCAATTATTGCGCTGCGGCTGGCCGCGTCAAACTGCCAATAACATTGTCATCGCGCCCCTAAACATGATGATGGCATTGACTGAGCCTCGCTTAATTATCCGCACATTCAGTTTTCTAAAAAATCGCCATCTGCTGGACCGCGCATGGTGCTGAAAACATGTTAAAGCGTCGCCGACCCCGAAGCGAATATGAGTGGTGCTATCTGGGCGCGGCTCTTACTTATCGCCATGCGGATACTCATTAACACGGCCACCAAGTTGTGATGTCATCATCGGTTTTATAGCATGACTTAATCGCTAATGACTGCTTAAAAATATGTAACAGTGGTATTAAAAGTATTCTAAAACCACTATGCTCGAAGAAAGCTAAGGCGAGCTTTCCCGCAAATATGCCACAGCCCGTGAGTATAAGCTCGGAAGATTTGTTACCAGCCTCATTCAAATTAAAGAGAGTGGCGATGACCAGTAATCAATCCTCACAACTTGTTATTTTTGGTGGCACAGGCGATCTCGCGCTACGAAAACTGCAGCCTGCTTTGTATAAGCTGCAACGCGAAGGACTGCTAGACGATGTTTGTGCCATCATTGCCCTAGGTCGCGGCGACAGCAGCGACGAAGAGTATCGGCAACTTATAAAAGAAAAAATGCGCGATTTTCTTCCCGCCCACTTTTGGGATGAGCAGCACTGGCAGGTATTCTCGGCAAAGCTGCATTTCGTCAGTCTTGACGTAAATAGTCTCAAGGACTATCGCTGTCTCGTCGACGCTATTCATCAACACCCCAATAGCGGGGTGACATTTTATCTGGCCACGTCGTCGACGCTGTATACCAGTATTTGTCGAAATCTTAATAGCATTGGTATTGTGAATACAGATTCGCGGGTAGTGTTAGAAAAGCCATTGGGCCATGACCTAGCCAGTTGCACAGAGATCAATCATGAGGTGTTACAAGTATTCCCGGAAGGCAATATTTTTCGTATTGATCATTATTTAGGGAAAGAAACCGTTCAAAATTTATTGGTATTACGCTTTGGCAACGCCTTATTTGGCCCGCTGTGGAATAGCCAATATATCGATAATATCCAAATCACCGTGGCGGAAGATATTGGTGTTGAGGGCCGCGGTGACTTTTACGCTAAAACAGGCGCACTGCGTGACATGGTCCAAAACCACATATTACAGTTGCTATGTTTAGTCGCCATGGAGCCACCTGCCAATTTACGCGCAGACACTATACGCGATGAGAAAGTGAAGGTGCTGCAAGCGCTACGCCCTATTACCGCTGAGAATGTCAAAGTAAAAACAGTGCGCGGTCAATATAGCGCCGGCGCGGTGAATGCGGCACCAGTAGCGGCCTTTTTAGATGAAACGGGTTTCGAAGACAGCGAGTACACCGAAACGTTTGTCGCCTTGCAAGCAGATGTGCACAATTGGCGCTGGGAAGGCACGCCATTCTATCTGCGGACCGGTAAACGACTAGCTCGACGCTACTCAGAAATTATTGTTGAGTTAAAGAAACATCCCTTCAGCTTATTTGAAGGCGACCCCAATGACTTACCCAATAAATTAGTGATACGGCTACAGCCAGAGGAAAACATTACGCTCTACAAAGTTAACAAGAAGCCCGGCCTTGGCAGACAACTAAAACTAGAGCAGGTCGAATTAAACCTTGATGCTGACTTGCACGACGAACTGCAGGCGCATGAAGCTTACGAACGTCTGTTGCTAGACGTGCTCGAAGGCGACCAGACCCTATTTATGCGCCGCGATGAAGTGGAGGCCTGTTGGGCATGGGTGGACAGTATTATTGACGCATGGCAGAACGCCGGCATTAAACCCAAACCATACGCCGCCGGCACCATGGGGCCAAACGCCTCGCTGGCTTTACCAGAGAAACATGGCAGAAGCTGGCATGAATAAGAAACCCACCCTCATACTACTGCCTAATCGCGATGAGCTGGATCAGCTGCTTAGCGAAGATATTGCAAAGACACTCCGCACCGCAGTGCATAATCACGGCCGTGCATGCATGGCCGTCTCTGGCGGCTCGACGCCTCAGAAAATGCTCAACCTACTGGGCCAAGCTTCTCTAGATTGGCCGGCGATAAGCGCACTATTGGTAGACGAACGCTGGTTACCCACAGATCACGCCAACAGCAATGAAGCCATGCTTAAGGACACATTGCTAAAAGGTGCCGGCGCCGCGTGCCAATATCTGCCGCTAAAAAATAGTGCTGCCGCACCTGAAGATGGCCAGTACGAGCTTGAAGAACAACTCGATGCCTTGGCGTGGCCGCTAAGTGTTGTCCATCTTGGTATGGGCGATGACGGCCATACTGCATCTTGGTTTCACGACGCCCCTGAGTACTCAATATTATGCGCTGCGCAGTCCCAGCATTGTTTTGCGGTACACCCCGGATCTGCGCCTTACGCAAGAATCACGCTATCGCCAAAAGCGGTGTTTAGCAGTGAAAAAATTGTGATCCATATTACCGGCAAAGCCAAGCGCGAGGTGCTGGAAAATGCCTTGGGAAAATACGCCGACTATCCTATTTCTATGGTCTTGCATCAGCAGCAAGTACCAGTCGACATCTATTGGGCACCGTAATGACTTTAAGTTCTGAAATACCATTACATCCCGTTATTGCCAGGGTGACTAAACGGATCCGTGATCGCAGTATTGTCACCCGCAGTGCGTATTTAGAAAAATGTCAAAGTATGCGTCGCAAAGGTACTCAGCGCGGGCAGCTCTCATGCAGTAATTTAGCTCATGGTTTTGCCGGCTGTAACGACGACGACAAAGCACTCATTCGCCTAGAAGAAGCCGCCAACATTGCTATTGTCAGCGCCTATAACGATATGCTGTCGGCACATAAACCACTGGAGTACTATCCAGACCTTATTCGTGAAGCAGTGACGGAACTAGGTTGCACTGCTCAATTTGCTGGGGGAACGCCTGCTATGTGTGACGGCGTCACTCAGGGGGCCGAAGGTATGGAATTAAGCTTATTCAGCCGAGATACCATTGCAATGAGCACAGCCATCGCGCTGACGCACAATATGTTCGACGCCGTTTTATGCTTGGGAGTCTGCGACAAAATTGTGCCGGGGTTATTAATTGGCGCCTTAAGCTTTGGCCACCTCCCCCTTATTATGATTCCAGCCGGGCCGATGTCGACCGGCCTGAGTAACGATGAAAAAGCACGTATTCGGCAACTTTATGCCGAGGGCAAAGTCGGCCGAGAAGCACTATTAGATGCCGAAGCCAGCGCCTATCACGGCGAGGGAACCTGTACTTTTTACGGCACCGCCAATAGTAATCAAATGCTAATGGAGGCCATGGGTTTACACGTTCCCGGTACGGCTTTTGTGCCACCGAACGGTGCCTTACGCGAACAGCTCACACGCACCGCCGCGCAGCAAGTGTGTAAAATTACGTCGCTCACCCCAAATTACACGCCGCTATGCGATGTAGTAGATGAACGCAGTTTAGTGAATGCCATTGTCACCTTGCTGGCGACTGGCGGTTCAACAAACCACAGCATTCACTGGGTCGCCATTGCGCGTGCAGCGGGAATCATTATCGACTGGCAAGATTTTTCTGATCTCTCCGAGGCCACACCCCTGCTCTGCCGAATCTACCCAAATGGCAGCGCCGATATCAATCACTTTCATGCCGCCGGCGGCACCGGTTTTGTCATCGCAGAATTACTCGCAGCCGGTTTACTCCACGCTGACGTCAATACCGTATGGGGCAAAGGCCTACACCATTACACCCAGGGACCGACGCTAGCGGGCGGTAGCTTACACTGGCAAAAAAGCCCCACAGTGAGCGCCGACCGTGAAGTATTACGGCCCGCCAATGAACCCTTTGATCCTCACGGCGGCATGAAATTACTTACCGGACAGCTAGGGCGCAGTATTATTAAAGTCTCAGCGGTCAAGCCCGAGCACCGATATGTGAAAGCGCCGGCCATCATTTTTGATACTCAAGAGGCGCTAAAAGAGGCCTTTGATTCCGGGGCATTGGAACGCGACTTTATCGCCGTGGTGCGCTTTCAGGGGCCGAAAGCGAACGGCATGCCCGAGCTGCATAAAATGACTCCATATCTTGGTATTTTGCAGGAACGCGGATTTAAAGTGGCGCTGGTGACTGACGGTCGGATGTCTGGCGCCTCCGGTAAAATACCAGCCGCAATACATCTTTATCCAGAGGCTATTGCCGGCGGCCCGATCGCAAAGATTCAAAACGGTGACATACTAGTTCTCGACACCGACAAAGCAATATTAGAGATCTTAATATCTGCCGATGAATTAACACGGCGTCAGCCCGCCAGATACCAACCCGCAGCCGCCAGTGATAATTATGGCCGCGATCTGTTTGCCGGTTTGCGAGCTAACGTGAGCACTGCAGAAGAAGGTGCTGCCACCTTCTTCTAGGAAAATAACTAGGACTTGTATAAGTCTTTGAGCATAGCCAAAAAGCTATCACGGTCTTTTTTAAGTTGATCTGCGCTCGGTACAACCCAGCTCCCACCCACACATGCCACCGACTCTAGCGCCAAGTAGGCCTGATAATTAGCCACAGAGATACCCCCCGTCGGACAAAATGTAACATCGGGAAAGGGTGCAGACAGCGATTTCAACAAGGCAACACCGCCCACGGCAGCGGCAGGGAAACACTTAAACACACTGTGCTCCTCTTTTATCGCGGCCATCAATTCTGTGGCGGTAGCAATACCGGGAATATACGGCGTTAAGGTCTTTCTAGCTAAGATTGATAGCTCGGCAGAAAACCCGGGACTTATCACAAAATCAGCTTCGTCGGCGGCGCGCAGCATTTGGCGACGATTCACCACGGTGCCGACACCAATTTTTGCGAACGGCATAGTGTCTTTAAAGATTTTCACCATCTGCCATGCTTGCGGATGTCGAAGGGTTACTTCTACCGTTGGCACTTTAGCTTCCGCAAATAATTCTGCGCAGGACTGCGCATGCTCCAAAGAATGGAAATGGGCGACCGGCATTACCGGCGCAGCGCGTTGCAATATCTTCAGCGCATCATTCATAGTTCGCTCCTGTTTTGCACACCCGTCCCAAATAGAATCTGAGATCGGAATCATCAATGTGAAGGTTAAAGACCACTCTACACGTGACAGCGCTGTGGTATCAAAAATAATTGACGCTCAATAAGCCTGCGCTTGAGGCCAAGCATTCCAGTAAATACCACGACAACCATAAAGGCCGCCATTACGGATAAAGGATAATTAAACGAGTTTAAAATCCAAAAAGCCAGACCGCTGCCGGTCTGCCCTTGGCAGCTTTACTTGCTCTGGCTTACCCCAATAATGATATTAGGTCTTACACTCTTTATGACTGACGCTTATCCTGAGCTGCGATAATAGGGTTTTATATCTGCCGAAAAGCAGGCCGCAGTTCACTGCTTTTGCACTTCGCTATTTAGCAGCCTGATGTATCGCAAGAAGTCAGTGCCATACACAAACTAAATACCAAGCAGCTAGGCGTCCTACAATGAGACTTCACGACAAACCCCGAGCGATCTTAATATACTTAACGGCAACACAAAAAACCGCGCTGGTAAAACCGCAGCTAATAAAAGCAGTCCATTCCACGATCAAGAAATTATGTTTTAATACTGCGGTACACGCTTACCACGATTTTATTTCAACTCACCATTCCCAAGCGAGTGATAGACATGAGCCAGTCAATCAACCCTTTTCAAATAGATATTCCACAAGCGCAACTTGATGACCTTAAAGCAAGATTAGCCAACACTCGCTGGCCTAACGCCGAGCCGGTCGATGACTGGAGCCAAGGGACACCACTCGACGCTGTACAATCGCTGTGCAAATACTGGCAACACAGCTATGACTGGCGGCGCTGCGAACGGGAATTAAATACCCACCCCCAATTCACCACAGAGATCGACGGTATTGACATACACTTTTTGCATATTCGCTCGCCGCACGACAATGCCATGCCAATGATTATGACCCACGGCTGGCCCGGCTCAGTACTCGAATTTATGCGTGTAATCGATCCGCTAACCAACCCCACCGAACATGGTGGCAGTGCCAGTGATGCCTTCCATCTAGTGATTCCATCCTTACCAGGCTATGGGTTTTCAGGAAAACCAACGAGTACTGGCTGGGGACTGGAACGTATTGCAAAAGCCTGGATTACCCTAATGGCAAGATTAGAATATCCGAAATTTGTCGCTCAGGGCGGTGACTGGGGAGCTGGCGTCACTAGCGCAATAGCTTATATATGCCCGCCAGAGTGTGCAGCGATTCACCTAAATATGTCACTAGCGCAACCGTCTGCGGAAGATCTGGAATCACTCACCGAACGTGATCAAAAAGCCTTGTCAGACTCCCAATTTTACTTCGACTCAGACTCCGGCTATGCGATGATTCAAAAATCACGTCCACAGTCACTCGGTTATGGTTTAGCTGACTCTCCGGCCGCCCAAGCAGCATGGATATACGAGAAGTTTCATCGCTGGACCGATAATAACGGACGCCCAGAAGACGCTCTTTCTGTTGATCAAATGCTAGACGATATCAGTCTGTATTGGCTTACCAACAGCGGCGCGTCGTCGGCACGGTTATATTGGGAAAGCTTCAACGCTTTTAGTGCCGAAGCCATGACGATGCCCTGCGGCATATCAATTTTCCCCAAGGAGTTGTTCAGGCCGGCCCGCAAATGGGCTGAGCGTGTCTATCAAAATCTGATTCACTGGAACGAACTGGATAAAGGCGGCCATTTTGCCGCTTTTGAGCAGCCCGCGCTTTTTGTTACGGAAGTACGTAACTGCTTCGCAAAAGTTCGTTAGCCCGCACGCAGGCTTAGCGTAGTAAGAGGGTCTGCGGCAAATTAACACCACCGATAACTTGCAATACTTGTTAGTTAGTGATGGTGTTAGCTACCAGTGATTGGTAATAAATTCGCAAAGCTTGTTTAGTGCAATTTCACTCTCCGGCAACACTGCTATTAATTGCATATCATGGCAGTGACCCGGCCAAATATCGATCTCAACCGGCACGCCTGCTTCGCGAGCTTTGGCAGCTCCTACCACAGCTACATCACGCAGCAACTCGGTGCTACTGGCGGTAAAATATATTGGCGGGTAGGTCTCAAATAACGCTAATAGCGGCGACACTTCAGGATCACTGTGATCGTGGCCGGCCAAGTATAAGCTGCGGAAAAACAAAAATGAGCTGAGGCGAAACATCGGGCCTCGATCTTCATTTTCATAGAGTGATGGCCCAGATAAGATCCAATCACCCGAGGGCGAGAACAAGCTTGCCGTCGTTGGCATTGGCAATTTTGCATCGCGAATTTTAGCCAAAATTGACAACACCAAGCCACCGCCAGCGGAATCGCCAAGTAGGGCAATATGACTGGGTGGCACACCTTTATTACCCAACAACGCTTGATAGCTTTCAAGGCAATCATCTATCGCCGCAGGATCAGGATGATCTGGCGCCAGACGATAGTCTGACAAGACCCCGACAGCACCAAGATTACTGCATATTCCAGCCAGCATCGAACGATAGGTATTCGGGGAGTGAAAGCAATAGGCACCACCGTGAAATAAAAGTAGGTGTTTCGCCCTTGCCAGGTCGTAGCTAAAATCTAGGGGCTACAAGATATCTGCCTGACAGTGGGATAAATCGATCTGACTAATACGGCAAAGTAAGTCTGCCTTACCGGCAACGCGCTCATCCAGCTTTGCAAACCGCGCCCTGAGTGACATTGGTTCCGCGAGGTTCCGAAGCGGACGACGAAGGAGTCTAAGTAAAAAATTCAACAGGCGACTGCGAATACTTTGCCGCATCGGTCTACCCTTAAAAAACTAAAAATGGGATCATCTTGTAGAGCTGCTATGACAAACCAGCGTGTATTTATTATGTAGTTTAATGACAAAATCGACCGCACAACTAACTAATCCATGGCGAAATATACTTAGCAACAGAAACTCCCCCTTTTAAGTCATGCTTTCAAATACCACAGGGCTTAGACGCGTAGGCGGTATTTACCAGCCGGCATCTGCGACTTAAAACTAGCATAATTGAGTTGTTGTTACTTTCAAAGGCCCTCTAATCAAAGTAAGCGCTATCGATATACCCCGCGCTTGGTGACTCCTACCCATATCAACACACTAGTAGCAAGAATTAAAAGCCTCGCCCGCGGTCTGTTACAATACCGAGTTGAAGAGTAGCGCTAAGGCACATCGCCGCGAAGCTCCGGCTGGATACAAGGACTGTTGAAAAGATTGTTATATCAAAAAAGAGGAATTATTAGCTATGCTTAATATATCGCCGTCAGTATCAATTTTCGACGACGAAATCGAGCTAACTGCCATTAGAGCTCAAGGCGCCGGCGGTCAAAATGTCAATAAGGTATCGTCAGCAATTCACTTGCGCTTCGATATTAATGCGTCGTCACTGTCAGACTTTCACAAGCAAAGGCTGCTAGAACGAAGCGATCAGCGAATCACTAAAGATGGCGTCATAATCATAAAAGCCCAGCAATTTAGGACGCAGGAAAAGAATCGCGATGACGCCTTAACTCGACTGCGTGAACTGATTAGCGATGCCATCAAAATCATGCCACCTAGACGCCCAACCAAACCAACCAAGGGGTCGAAGAGACGCCGCATGGACACTAAATCTCAGCGGGGGAGGATCAAAAACCTACGCGGGCGCGTTGACGAATGAAGCAAGTCATTCATCTTAGATACACCATTAAGCGAGACACCAAAGGTCCGGTTTTTAACGCCAGTTAGGCTCTAGAGGGAAGTATATACACTACGCCCTCGGCTTTATCGTACAGTAGAAAAATAAAATATATTTCAAAGCTAAAAGCCTTATATTACTCAGATTCAACTCGGTATCGTCCACATGGCTCGAAACCCTATCAAATATGCACACTGAAAGGACTGCAAGGCAGTCACGACTGACTTAAAACAGATGTGCCGATCTGTACGAAGCTATATACGCTTTTTAATTAGCTCTAAACATGAGAACAGTCATCTGTAGCACCAAAGCCATTGAATCGTTGAATAGCGTTATCAGCAAGGCTGATTAAAAAGCACAGGCGGTGTTTTAGGAACAACGCGGCGAGGCAAGTTATTTATCTGGCGATACCGAATGCTAAATAAAATGGCCAATGCCGAGCGGAAATTAGAAGCCTGCATGCATTTGATTTAACATTTAATTTGTAGACCCCTTAGCGGACCATATTCAACCTTGGCTGTTACACAAAATTATTTATAGGCTAGATTTCAATGCGCGTGAGCTTAAATTGCAATCATGCCTAACAGCCATCTTTAGCAATGACTGTGCCACAGACAAGCGTCATGATTGCAGTAAACTATTTCGATGTTCGACTAGATATTCATCACTGCACTGACCGCTGTCATTATTCGTTTAACAATGCCGCGGCGCTGGCCATTACAGTCATAACAAATAAAAACCATTTAAGGCCCTTGGGACTTGCCATTATCGCTATACGTATCCCAATTTTTGCCCCCGCCACCGGGCCCACAGCAAGTATTATCCCGGGCACCCAAGCCACTAAACCCTGCCAGATAAAAACACCTAATGCCGCGATGGTTAACGCCGCAGTGCACACCATTTTTATGGCATTGGTTTTCACTAAATCGTAGCGCAAACTTCCGGCGAGCGCGGCAATCAGAATAAAACCCACACCAGCCTGCACAAAGCCCCCATATACGCCAGCAAAGAACAGTGTCCAAACTGCCTTTGGCGAATCGGACATCGTCAATGCCTTAATTCCCAGTGGTGGCGCAACGGTGCTTGGACGAATCAATATGACTAGTGCCATAGAAACCATGGTCATTAAAAGTGCGGGCTTGAGCCATTCACTAGGCGCAAATGCAGCGACAACTGCATCTAGTAAAGATCCCAATAGGGTTGGCCTTAAAATACGCCAAAGATCATGACGCACTAGCTGTCCATGGCTATCAAAATCTTTGGCAGCAATAACGGATTGCATAAGCACTCCCAGCCGATTTGTGGCATTGGCGACATCCGCTGGCAAGCCCATCAGCATTAAAGCCGGTAATGTCAGATTTGAGCCACCCCCAGCCAAGGTATTAATAACCCCGGCAACAAGCCCAACAAACACCAATAATACAGCAAAAGCTGGACTAATGGCGTAAGCAGAATTCAACTCAAACAACTGCAAATACCACTTAGTATAATCCCACAACAATCCACTATGACACAGACGTCCGCGCTATGCGGGATGCTATAAAAATATACATATTGCACCTATCAGTAGGTATAAGCTCGGATCGAAGCTGGATATTTTTTCTCTATACTGCTTTTAGTCATCTACACATTTATTACCGCGTACAAAGAATGTGTTTTTAGAATGAAGAAGGACAGCAAAATGGCAAATTCCAAAGCGGTTAATATTGGTATTCCGGTTGCAGCCAACGTCGTATTGATTGGAGCTTCTAGTGCGGCAACGCAAATCAGCATAAGACCAATACCTTCGATCCCACTCACTGTCGCATTAGGACTAAGCGCAACAGCGATAAGCGCTTAAACAATCGCTGTCTTATTGCGGTAACTTAGTGGCTAGTTAATCGCGCAAAGCTGTCCGAGGAATATATTACAGCAGCCCATACCTCTGTATCAGCCTCTTATTTTTCCTGCTCAGCCTATCCCGAGTCATAACTTTATGCTAAACGTGTATTATCATTGGATAATTCCATTGCAAACTCAACTGAGGCAGTGTTCTTTTATTCAAACTCGATGGCAAAGGCAGCGGTGATATGATTCTAGACCACGACCGAGTCAGGGAAATCACTCGGGGCAACAGCAAACTACTGGTGTCAATGTCACGACTATTTCTAAACGAACTACCTGATATGATTAGCAGTATCGAGAATGCATATCAGCAAGCTGACCGCAAAGAATTAGTCAACGCTGCCCACCGTTTAAAGAGCGCACTGGGAATTTTTGTGACCAGCAACTACTATAAAGAGGTTTCGCGTCTTGAAACGTCGGCGGCAGAAAATAAATCACCTTTCGTTACACTGGACGACTGGCGCACTGATTGGAATGCGGCAAAACTAAAACTGGACACTATGATTGTGGAACTAACAGAAATGGCGAGTATATAGGTATTCTATGGATGTGCTAATTGTCGACGATGATGCGATCACACGACTTGCACTCTGCGCCGCGCTAGAGGAGTGGGGCTTTACACCCATTGTTGCCGAAAATGCTGACAGTGCCTTACAGAAGCTTGCCACAGAAACCACTCCACACTTACTCATAGTAGACTGGTCGATGCCTGGCATGAGTGGGATAGAGTTATGCAAGATCATCCGTAAACGACAGGATGGTCAATTCTTTTACATTCTTATGCTTACTGTTAAAGAAGGTAATGAGGCCATGATCGAGGCGATGGAAGCGGGCGCCGACGACTTCTTCAGCAAGCCTTTTGACCACAGAGTACTGAAAGTACGGATCGCTGCCGGCAGTCGCATCGTTCGTTTAGAGCAAACGCTCAACCAGTTAGCCTCGCGTGACGCGCTAACCCAGTGCTGGAACAGACGCATGATAGACGAACTGTTCTCTCACAGCATTGCCGAAGCTGCACGAAAACACACCAGTTTTTCTCTTATGGTCTTGGATATAGACCATTTCAAAAAGGTCAATGATACCTATGGCCACTCGGTCGGCGATATCGTTCTTAAACATGTTGTTTATATTTTGAATATCAATCTTCGCGAGTACGACCAAGTGGGTCGCTACGGCGGCGAAGAGTTTGTCATCCTGCTGCCTTCCACCGACCAAAATGATGCTTGGGGCGTCGCTGAGCGCATCCGCTCGGCAATCCAATTCCAGCCGACCGTAATCAGTGATGACGTGCAAATCAACTTAACCGTCAGTATTGGCATCGCTCTCTTTGATCGCCATCGCGACGCCAGCCAAAGTGCCTTCTTCGAACGAGCGGACAAGGCGCTTTATACCGCGAAGCAGACCGGACGGAATCGTATCATCTGTTCAGAATAGATTGTCAAAAGCACCCTCGACCAAAATCCGTATGCAGTCGAGAGCGTAAAATAATAAAATTAAACACGGAATCCATAAACTGTGGACAATATAACCCCACCACCGCTCATGCACTCGCTAAGTGAACTTTGGCGTGCAAGCGCAGAAATCACTCAGCTTGTATTTAGCGCTGCCTCACTGCTAAACACCCCAAAAGGCGATGGCCATTCGGTGATGACACTACCTGGTTATGGTGGCGCCGATGGCTGCATGGCACCACTTAGATATTTTCTTCAGAGTCGAAATTACCATGCCCATGGCTGGAGTCTAGGCCGTAATATCCCGCCGACACGCATCACTAGTTTAGAAGAAATGAACAATTTTCAAGCCGGACTTCTTATCCGTCTAAGCCAAAATATCAGTGAAATATGCGATAAGACTGGGCAGAAAGTCAGTTTGGTTGGCTGGAGTTTGGGAGGCAACTACGCCAACTTACTTGCCCAAAGTCACCCCAATTTGATCCGCCAAGTGATTACCCTCGGCACACCCTACGGCGACCCAAGAGGAACCGCTGCATGGAATGTCTTAAAACGTCTTAATCGCGGCACAAACGCCGATGAATCGCATAACACCGACACCTGGTCTAACGCTAATAATGGCAAGCGCACGGTACCAACAACCGTTATATACAGCCCTGTAGATGGCATTGTCTCTCCCCAAATCGCCAAATTGACCACGGAGAATACTTATAACATTGCCATCAAATCAAGCCATATCGGCTTTGCTCTAAACCGTGAAGCCTATAGGATCATTGCAGAAATACTCGCAAGGCCGCAGGATATAAACACTGAAGTCATAAGCAAGAATTATAGAGCAAAATCATAAAATCAATAAAATAGCGCATGTATTAAAGAACAGTGGCAAAATACACCCACTTGCGTAATAGCAAAGCTAAAAAATAACGCATATTAAAAACCAATAATATCCGATAACGAGCCAAACACACTGTAAACACTCAGCAGTGACAACGTTAATGCAGGACTACTTCAAGCAGATTATGCCTGTGTTATCTGTTAATGGTTAATATGTTCTAACTAACTCCCTGCATTACATAACAATAATGATCTGGAACGGAGCGCCTACGTGAAAAAATTAACACCTATAGTATCAGGACTATGTGCATTTACGGTTGTGATGAGCAGCCCAGTCTTTTCTCAGACAGAAGGTAAAAAATCCAGCTTCGCTCTAGAAGAAGTGATTGTCACCGCCCAGAAAAAAGCCGAATCATTACAAGACACGCCGATATCGATAACGGCGTTCGGTGAAGAACGCTTAGAAATTGAAGGTATTAGCAATCTCGGCGACATCGGCTCTAAGGTGCCTAGCTTGACTATCGAGCCCTTCCCTATCAACAACGCGACTCTGCGAATATTTATACGCGGTATTGGTATTGCCGACGTGCAGGTGACGCAAGATCCGCCGGTGGGTATTTACGTTGATGGTGTTTATATTGCTCGCTCGACAGGTACTGCGCTAGACGTTGCAGAACTCCAGCGAATAGAGGTACTGCGAGGACCACAAGGCACGCTATACGGCAGGAATACCACCGGCGGCGCCATTAATCTAATCACTAAACGTCCCACCACCGACGCCTTTGAGTTAAAGCAAAAATTTACCGTGGGTAACCGTGGTCTGTTCACCTCAAAAACATCTGCAAACATTCCGCTCGGCGACACGCTTGCCGCCAAAGTGGCCTATCTCACCACCCAATCTGACGGTTTTATCGAAAATACTGGCCCGGGTGGTGACTTCGGTGACAAAGAAGTGAATGGTTACCGGGTAGATCTGCGATGGGATGTCACTGACAGCATGTCGATAGACTATGCCTACGATAACTCAAGCTTTGAATACTATAACTACATGTATCAGTCTATTAATCCAGCAATACAAAACAAAGGCCAAGCCGAGCCTATTCGAGAATTTGCGGTAAGCGAGTCAAAGCACAGCGAAGACAGATTCAGTAGTATGGCGACGGCAAGAAACTTTGAGACCTCTACTACCGACATCGAAGGCCACTCATTCATTCTTACCAAAGACTTTGAGAACGTACAATTTAAATACATCGGTGCGTACCGCGAACTCACCGATGCGTCCTACGCCGACTTAGGTGGCGGCTTGGGCTCAGAAGATTACCGCGTTGACTCTCACGCCTACTGTGGTCCTTCGGTAATGGCAGAAACCGGTTCTGACTGTCTACCCTTGGTGATTCCGGTCATTAGCCAAGAGCAATTTTCCCATGAGTTCCAACTAAGCGGCTCACTATTTAATGACAGCTTAGATTACATCATAGGCGCCTATTACTTTGAAGAAAAAGCCACTGAAGATAACTCGCCACTGCATCATCAATTCAGCTCTAGACTCAGCGATGGTGTTATTCCAGCTCCAGTACTAGGTGAAATACTCGGCGGCGCGCTCATCGAAGCTGGCGACGTCCACCTGGTGAATATGCTATCTCAACGCTATGACATTAAAAATGAAGCCAAAGCTGTCTTTAGTCAATTCACATGGACACCAGATTTACTGGATAAGCGGTTGCACCTAACTTTTGGCGCTCGTTACTCGGAAGATTCTCGTCAGGCACTGAAGAATCAAACCGATCAAACCTATATTGAGACAAGAAATCTCGACCGGGCAATCAATACCGACGACCTTAGCGCGTTGTCCCCGGCATTTGAGCAAGCCGGATTTTTACTTCCCGGCGACCGTAATTTTAACAATGTATTTGCCGAAAAGGATTTTGATGATGCCTCATTTAGCTTTATCACAGAGTTCGATCTGACCGATGACATCAACGTCTACGGTAAATTCATTCAAGCCTATAAGTCCGGCGGTTTTAACACCCGTGATCCTCAGCGCGGCAGCACTGGCTTTGCCCCCGGCACCCCAGGCAAAGGTGACGATACCGCAGTGGCTGCGCCAGATGGCAATGTCTATGGCTTCGGGTTTGCAGATGGCTTTGATGAAGAGCACGTTGCCTCCTTGGAAGCCGGTATAAAAAGCGAGCTCATGGGGCGCCGCCTGCGTATCAACGCTAACATCTTCTATAGCCAATACACCGACATTCAGCTCAACTTTATACTTGCCGGCACCGTGGCAGATACCAAAGTCACCAACGCCGGTGAAGCTGAAATGCGAGGTTTTGAAACCGACATCACCTTCCTAGCCACCGAAAACCTTATGCTAATGCTGAATTATGCATTTTTGGATGCCGAGGTGACTAAAGCCTTAGACGAATTCGGCAACGATCTGACCGACAGCTTCGGCTTCTACTCGGCTCCCGGCCAGTCTTATACTGCAGCAGCCGACTATACGGTGGGGCAATATGACTGGGGGCAGCTTGCGGTTAACTTAAGCTACAACTATATGGACCAACGCCGCGGTGGCGTGAGAACCGCCAATGCTAAAAACACATATATAGGTGAATACGGCCTTGTCAACGGCCGCATCAGCTTCAGTGAGATCCCGGTCAGTAAATACGGCACACTTTATATTGGCTTATGGGGTAAAAACCTGGCAGATGAAGAGTTTGAAATTACCGCCATCGACAACCTTCCACACAGTGATCGAACAGTCATTTGGGGAGACCCTAGAGCTTATGGCATCGACCTAATCTACCAATACTAATAACGCTAGACCCAAAAAAGGCAGCCTAGGCTGCCTTTTTTGAGTATTTATTTTCACTAAGGGTAACTGCTTAAGTTATTCTACAAACCTACCAAGGGCTGCATCAATCTTGCCACTAGGCCTTTAAATACTAATGGTGAATCCATCCCCGTCAAACAAATACAGTCTCTATCACTGTCTGCAACTGGTTGATGCTCTGCACTACCATCTAAATCTGCCACATCGCCTGCATTAAACTGTCCAAGCGTATCACTGTAGCCACCGCTCAGTATCAGCGTTAACTCGCTGCCGCTGTGGCTGTGTACTGGCATTTTACGACCGGCAGCAATCCGTAGCAATTGCGCTCGGCCTTCACCGCAATCTACTACAATTTGCCTTAAGCCGGGAGCTATTGTTTTTTTCCATGGCAGAGCATCAAAGTCGTGCTCTTTAAGAAGCTTTTGCAACAAAAGCGGCATTGAACCGAGTGTGCCAACCTCTTTAAGATCCAATAGTGGAGATACAATTTCGATATCATCGCTAATGGCCAGTGCCTGAGTCTCCGCAAGTACTTCCTGCAATTCTAATCGCTGCAAAATATTCGCTCTTGCTCTTTCAGACAATGCTTGAGGCGATAGAGCCGTCATTAGAGCGCCACCCAAGGTTTCACCAGTGCGAACTTGAGACCGGCATTGCGGACAGAATTGTAAATGACAACCTATGACAAGTGCTAGTGCAGCCGGCAGAGAGCCTGCCGCATAACTATACAAAGTGTCGTCCTTGGGATGATGTTCTATTCCGCTCATATGCCGTTTTCTCCAAAATGTTGGCGGAAAGCCTTTATCGCCAACCGCAAGCTTGATTTTACGCTACCGAGAGGCATTCCAGTCTCTCGTGCAATTTCGCTGTGACTTTTGCCTTCGTAGTACGACTTATAAACTACCTGAGCTTGATTCACCGGCAAGGTATCTAATACTGCTTTAAGTCGATCACCATCCGCGTTTAAGCGAACGTCGGGGTCGACGGTCTCTTCCAAGTTGTCATCTGATTCGTAAGCAATTCCCCTCTGCTTACGCAATTTATCAATCCACAGATTTCTTGCTACTCGAAATAACCACGTACTGACGGCCGCTTTATCGCGATGATAAAGATGGGCTTTATTCCATAAAGCCAATAACGCCTCTTGTGCGAGGTCTTCTGCTATCGATGACGCCGCTCCTTGACCCAGTAGATATGCATTAACTCTGGGTGAAAAATGGTCGAACACCAGCATAAAACTATCTTTATCTCGACTCTCAGCAATGCGAGTCAAGCAATCAGCCCAAAACTCGCCATTGCGTTCTTGATTGGCGGCATTGTCTGCCATAAAAACCCCTTAATTCAGGCCCTTTACGCTGCCTGTAGACTTTTGGATCAGTGTCCGACCAATACTATCGATAGGACATAAAAAATCACTACAATTAATACAAATTGCAGCGGAATACACAGCGGCAGTAGCTATGGAGCAACTGAGCTGCCAAAAATTAGCACATCATTAGACGCTTGGTAGATATTGGCGGAAACCACCAAAAAACGTTAAATGGCGGCTAACTTACCCGCCAATAAGCGCGACTTGGCACTGAGATACCCAATACCAAAGCAATCTCTAAAATACCCGTTATTCAAACAGTCACCACCGGGCACGGTAAAACCGAGGGAACAATACCAGCAAAACCGTCTGCAAGTAAAAAATACGCAATCCCACCGAAAAAATACCCCGACCAATAAGAGTGGAAGAACGACTTTAAGCATAAAACTCCTTTCTCCGTTTCCTTGGTGTTTGCTGCCCGTCTTCTATTGTCTCGTTATTTAGCCCACAGATCTTCAACTAATCACGCATTTGCTTCTAATAAGCAAGATTAGCACAAACTAGACTAATAATTTGCATTGCTGCTGCCGGCTCCCAGCTATACCATTAAGCCTGAAGAAACGGAGAGAACCATGTTTTTGCCTAGTGCTAAATCGATGCCAGACCTTATCGGCAACACCCCCCTGCTTCATCTTAAGCAAGTGTCGGAATTAACCGGCTGCACCATTTTAGGTAAAGCAGAGTTTCTCAACCCAGGTGGTTCTGTTAAAGACCGCACCGCGCTGGGCATTATTCGCGATGCTGAAAAGAGAGGCACTTTGAGACCAGGGGGGACCGTTGTCGAGGGAACCGCGGGTAATACTGGCATCGGTCTGACCATGATCGCCAACACTCTGGGCTATCGCAGCGTAGTCGTTATGCCACACAGCCAAAGCCGGGAAAAAATAGAACTACTTGATTTGTATGGCGCCGACCTCCGTCTTGTTGCGGCAACAAATTACAGCGACCCCAATCATTATATCCATACCGCCCGCCGCCTCGCCGAAAGTTTAAATGAAACCGAACCTCACGGCGCGGTGTGGGCTCGTCAATTTGACAATACCGCAAATTCTGATATTCATGAATCAACCACAGGCCAAGAAATATGGAAACAAACCGGTGGTAATATCGATGGTTTTATTTGCGCAGTGGGCACGGGCGGCACTCTTGCCGGTGTCAGTCGGGCATTAAAAGCCCACAAGCCGGATGTCACTATTGGTATTGCGGACCCGATGGGGTCCTCGCTGTATAACTATTTTACCCACGGCGAATTGCGCGGTGAAGGCCGCTCCATTACTGAAGGAATAGGTATCAGCCTCATTACTGACAACTTGCGCCGAGCAACAGTAGATGAGGCATTTGAGATAAACGACGCTGAAGCACTGCCCTATATTTTTGATATGCTTCGCCATGAAGGCCTGTGTCTTGGCGGGTCATCTGCTATCAATATTGCCGGCGCCGTAAAATTAGCCCGTAAACTTGGCCCTGGCCATACTATTGTCACCATTCTCTGTGATTATGGTGATCGCTATAAAAGTAAATTATTTAATCCCGTGTTTTTAAAGAATATGGGCTTGCCCGCCCCACACTGGACAAGAAACTAAATCAAATTAAGCCATAGCGCAGACTGTCTAGACAGTCTGTTTCAAACAACAAATATCGCGTTAATTGAGCTTAACTTAATATGCAGCAATGCCCCTTCGCCAATCTGCTAAACCCAGATACTTACACCCAAGGCATGCCCTATGAGGTTCTTAAACAGATACGGCAACAGGGTCCAGTCGTAAAAATGGCAGACCCACTCACCGGTGTTCCCTACTGGGCGGTTGTCGGTCAGCCGGAGTTAGATTTCGTCAGCAAAAATCCATCGCTGTTTTCTTCAGCCAGACGCACCGCCTTCCCAATGGAATTCCCACAGGATGAGGTGGACTTCATTTATTGTCACACCATCATCAATATGGATCCACCACGCCACCAAAAAGTGCGGCGCATTGTTAGAGAAGCCTTCACGCCCAAATGTGTTAACTCCTACGCACCAGCGTTTCGAGCACATGCCAAACGTATTCTCGATAGGGTAGTAAACCGTGGCGAGTGTGAATTTGTTGAACATGTCGCCGCAGAACTGCCGCTAGTTGCCATTTTAGAATTACTCGGCGTACCCATTGAAGATCGCAAGCAATTCTTCGATTGGACCAATACCATGATGTTTGCCGACGACCCCGATATGACCATCAGTGTTCAAGATGGTCAGATAGCCGCAGGCGAATGCATCAATTACGCTTTAAAGTTGGCAGCACAGCACCGCGAACATCCCATGAAAAACATTACCGGCGCCCTGCTCGATGGTGACGTGGACGGCGAGCCTATATCACAGGAAGATTTTGCATGGATGTTTATTCTTATTCTAGTCGGTGGTAATGAGTCCACCCGCACCGTGATTTCTCATGGCATGCGGCTGCTAATGGAACACCCAGAGCAACTCGAATATCTTGTTCAACACCCAGAACATATCAGTGCCGCCATCGACGAAATTTTGCGTTTTAACACCGCTTTTATTCAAATGCGCAGAACCGCAACCGGTGACATCGAACTTGGTGGCCAGCGAATACACACCGGCGATAAAATCATTCTGCACTACCACGCCGTTAATCATTCCGAGGCAGTTTTTGGTGATGACGCCATGAATTTCGATGTCCGCCGCAGCGAGCGTATGCCGAAACTCCGTCAGCAATTGCGCTCCTTTGGCATAGGCCAGCACTTTTGTATTGGTTCACATCTGGCAAAGCTGGAACTGCAAGTCATGTTTGAGGAGATAATTCCTCGCCTTAGAAACCCGCACCTACTGGATGACATTGCCTATACTCGCTCATATTTCGTTAACGGCATTAAAAAAATGCATATTGGTTTCGATATCAGCGCCTAATAACTGTAATCTCACTTTATACTTTAAGTTTTCGCTCTAGCTCTATATTAAAGGTCTTTATCGGCGCTCGGAAATGCCATAGCCGACCGAAGTGAGATGTATAACGACGCGGTGACTCACAACAAGGTGCGTATAAACAATCCCCCAATGTCATTAACGCCAGCTAATTGCGCTGTACTAACTTTGGATTACTGTAATTCAAAAAAGAAAAAATAAGTGACATCAGCGCCACCGCTTTGGTTTGATTGATAATGCTGCAATAACACAAAAACACACACGCCATTAAAAATTAGAACAACAAGGAAAATACTATGGCTACCCGCAGCAATACCAAAGCACGTATTCTCGATATCGCCGAAGACCTCTTTGCTCGGCAGGGTTTTGGGGCGACGTCAGTGAGTGAAATTGCAGTGCAGGTAGGTATTAGTAGCCCAGGTATTTATAAGCATTTTAACAATAAATTTGCGATCTACGAGCAGGTTTGCCAACGTCTATTTGCCCCATTGGCAGAAGCTACCCGCGGTATGGCTGCGGACGCTGATTTCACCGAAACTCGTCAGCAAATTCACCAAGTTATGTCGCTACTAGCCAATAAGCCAAATACCGCCAGAATTGTTCAGCACGCCACGCTCGCCAAAGACGAAACCCTAGATCTGTTGAGTAATCGGTGGTATCGAAAGTTTTTTTCTGCCATCAGCGACCCCGCCAGCAATCCCGATAAAGAGTGGATCAACGTACCCACCGCAATGGCTTTCCACTGCATGATTCTAGGCTATGTGACACTAGCGCCCTTGCATAAATCGATATTTGGCGTAGACCCGCTGCTGCCTGAGCAGCTAGAAGCGCAATTGCAATTCCAACAAGATATGGTTGATGGTTTAAGTAGCTTGGCACAGCGACCCACACTCAAAAAGTAAGCCTTAACTGAAGGCCCGCTTACTTAAGCAAAGCGGCCGTCGCCGTTCGCAATTGATCGCTGTACTTGCCTTCCAGCAAGGCCATCTCAGTACCGTACGCAGCGCGTTGATCAGGTGTCAAATCCTTCCATGCCTGATGTATTGGAATATGTGCCAAAGCGGCGGCCATTTCCGTAAATACGGCGGTGTCTTTCATATATTTAGGATCTAAAGCAGCAGTTTCTGCCAATACCGCAATCCGAAGCGCAAACTCACTAGCCGCAAGCTGACCAGCCAAATAGCACCGCGCCAGAATATCAATGCCATTCTGGGCTTCCGCCTGTTCGGCAGCAGATTCTTGTTGCGCTTGTTGCAAGGCGCCTCGCTCGAACTGTGTCTGCCCTCGCAAACGCCAGAGCAAGCGCCCCGCAACGACCACCAAGCCGCCAATAATAAGCAGAGCTGGAATGAGCCATACCATATAATCTGTCATTCAATACCTCTGTATTCAAACTAAATTAGACCGTCACTCATCAAACTACAGTGAACAAGCACTATTATACTCTCGGCGAGAATCGCTAATTAACACATTAAGGAGGCTATTATTAATATTTTGAGCGGAAATAGTTTAGCCATCGCGGAGCAAGAGTAAGAGTCTACACCGAGTCAATACGGATTCCGAATAAGACCGGCACCGAAAACTACCTAGCGAGGTAATTAATCAGCGTTACCCTAGGAGCAAAGCCCGCCCTGCCTTATAATTACGTCCCCGAAAAGTGGAGCTAATCAGTGACAACTCCCAGCGCTATCATCTGGTCAAACAATCAACTGCAATTACTGGATCAGCGTATTTTGCCGGTCCAATGCGAATACCTCCATTATGACGACCCCTATATAGTCGCTGACGCTATCCGCGCAATGGTAGTGCGCGGTGCACCCGCAATAGGTATTACTGCCGCCTACGGCATGGTTTTAGCAGCCCAGCAATTTAAGTCACCTCCCCTCAGCGCCGCCGCTTGGCGCTTGGCTCTGGGGCCTGCGCGTAAAGCACTGGCTAACTCACGCCCCACAGCAGTAAATTTATTCTGGGCACTGGAGCGCTGCGACCGCGTAATAGAAGAGCAAGGTAATGGCGACAAGGTATTGCAAGCGCTCACCGATCTGGCGATACACATTCACGCCGAAGACATCCGTATCAATCAACGTATTGGTGATTTTGGCGCCAGTATAATCCCCGTCGACAGTATTGTTTACACCCACTGCAACGCCGGTGCGCTGGCAACCGGTGGTTATGGCACTGCACTAGGGGTTATCCGCTCGGCCCACCGCGATGGCAAAATTCGCGGCGTGTTTGCCGGCGAAACGCGCCCCTGGCTGCAAGGCGCCCGACTAACAAGCTGGGAGCTCATGCAAGATGGCATTCCGGTCACCCTCGCTATTGAAGGTGCAGCAGCCCACCTAATGCGCGAGCATAAGCCCAGCTGGATCATCGTTGGCGCCGACCGCATTGCCGCCAACGGCGATGCCGCTAATAAGATTGGCACCTATAATCTTGCTATTATCGCCAAGCATCACGGCGTCAAAGTCATGGTCGCCGCGCCAACGAGCACTTTTGACGCCCTCATAGACGGGCCTCAAATACCAATAGAGCAGCGCCCTGCCGACGAAATAACCCATAGCTTTGGCAGGCGCGTGGCACCCGAAGACATTATCACTAGCAATCCTGCTTTCGATGTCACACCCGCGCAGTTAATAGATGCTATCGTCACCGAGCACGGCATCATTCATCAACCTGATCGGATCAAGGTGCTAGCTCACCTTGCCGACGGCAAAAAAAATGAGCGGTGAGAACATGATTGATAGTAAATACTTTTATCAACAGGCTATCGCACTAGCCGCTGCCGGCGAAGATCTTTATCAGCGCGGATGGGTGCCCGCCACAAGTGGTAATTTCTCTGCCCGCCTAGATGCAATATCAGCGATTGTTACCGCGTCGGGCAAGCACAAAGGTCGCCTTAGCCCCACCGACTTTATCGCTGTAGACTTGCAAGCCAAGCCCATTAGCGATGGCAAACCCTCGGCTGAAACAGAGCTACACACGCGCCTTTATGCACGTTTTGCAGATGTTGGCGCGGTGTTACACTGTCATTCGTCCGTGGTGACGGTCATTTCTAAAGCCCTGAAAAACGCGAAAGTGATTAGGCTGTGCGATTATGAATTACTAAAAGCCTTCGACGGTATCGATTCCCACAATACCAGTATTGATATTCCGATTTTTAATAATACCCAAGACATAAGCGCCCTGGCCGATCAAGTGGATGCCTATTTGGCAGAGCAGCCACACTGCCCAGGCTATTTAATACGCGGCCACGGTGTGTACTGCTGGGGTAAAGATTTGGATAGCAGTATGCGCAATCTCGAAGCCTTGGATTATCTGTTGCACTGCGAGCTAGCGCTAATACGTCTTAGCCATTAAGACCCGCGAGGAGTCCCAATGAGTCAATTAACTATTTTTTCTGATACCGATAACAGCCAAGCACTACTTAGCACTCATAACGCCAAGGAGATTTGCGAGCAACTGAACACCGTCGGCGTTCGCTTTGAGCAGTGGCAAAGCCGAGATGATATTGCTGCTGGCGACAGCCAGGAAGCCGTATTGCGGGCTTACGATAGCGACGTTAAGCGCCTCATTGCCGAGCAGGGTTACCAGTGTGTCGACGTGATTAGCATCGCCAGTGATCATCCTCAGAAAGACGCATTGCGACTAAAGTTTTTAGATGAGCACAATCATAGCGAAGACGAAGTGCGCTTTTTTGTGCAAGGGCAAGGCTTATTTGCCCTGCATATTGGCGACAAGGTGTTTGAAATAATCTGTAAAAAAGGCGATCTACTAAGCGTGCCGGCCAACACCAGCCACTGGTTTGACTTAGGCTCGCAACCCAATCTTGTCGCGATTCGTTTTTTCAACAATCCCGATGGCTGGGTCGCTAACTATACCGCGAACAACATCGCCAGCCGCTACTCGCGGCTCGACGCTTAAATCGGGCCAAAGGAATATTTCGTGATTAAAGCTATTATTACCGATATAGAGGGTACAACGAGCTCAATTCAATTTGTGCATGAGGTGCTATTTCCCTACGCCGCAACAATGCTTCCCGACTTTATTCGCAAGCATCGCGGCGATAGTGCAGTTCAAGCCGCCTTACAAGATGTCGCGATCAAAGCGCATCTCGATATCAGCGATACTGAAAAATTAATCGCGCAGTTACTGCAATGGATCGCAGAAGATAAAAAAGTAACGGCATTAAAAGCACTGCAAGGTCTGGTATGGGATCACGGCTATCGCCATGGTGACTATCAAGCACATATCTACCCAGACGCGCTCAACAAGCTTATTGCGTGGCACCAGCAAGATATCGATCTGTACGTGTATTCATCTGGCTCTATCCAAGCCCAAAAACTATTTTTCGGCTTTAATGAGGGTGGCAATTTACAGTATTTATTTAAGGATTACTTTGACACCACGACGGGAGCCAAACAAGAGACAAGGTCTTATCACTTGATCCAACAAGCCATTGGTATTGCCGCCGAGGAAATTTTGTTTCTATCAGATACGGTAGAAGAACTTAATGCTGCCGCTGAAACCGGTATGCATACCGCGTGGGTTCAGCGCACTGCGGAAGTTATTGGCAGACATGCTCAACACCAGAGTATTAATAGCTTCGCAGATATTCAAATACCAGATTAAGTTAATTCAGCATTTACACCAGCTACTGCTACTCTGCTCGAATCAGCCTCGATATCGCTTCAATACTACAGTGCTTAGCCACGCCATCATCAGACACAACAAGCTCATCGAATTTGCCAAGGAAATTTGTGCGGGTTTTAAACAGCAAAACCTCGGAGTCCCGCAAGGCGATACAGGGTAACTGCAAACTAAAAAGAAAATACCCGGCAACACTATTGCTAAACATCAGGTGTCGACTATTCAAATACGTCCAATCGACAATCTGATAAGACTGTATTTGATCTACGTTTTGACCAGGACGGTAGCCATATTCCGCCAAGCGTTCGTCTAGGCCCTTCGCGTCATCTATGAGTGCGGTGCAGGCTAACAGGGCGAAACTCACCAATATCAGCACAGTAAACTTTATTATCACCCTATTCATATCTACCCCTGGGAAAATGAGAGCGGCATCGACGTCGCCGCAATCTCAGACATTTTTGCCGTAATAAGGGTCGTGATCGGTACTACGATCAATAAAATCTATGTTTGCCTAGTAATACGGGTGGCGCGGAACAGATCCTTGCGAAAGCTCTTGCTGCCCTCACGGAAACGGACATGGATAAAACGCGCATCAACATCGGCAACAATACCTCGTCCATACTTACTGTGCGCCAACACCTCACCGCTCACATATTCGTGGTGTAATTCTATTGTGGCCACGTCCTCCAGCGGCGAATTGATAAGCTCCAAAACCTGAGCGATTAATAGCGCTGAGAAATACACTTGCAAGACAGAAAATTTCACCGTTATACCATGCTCATCAACCGCTACAATACGTCCATCACCGTGCAGATCATGACGGACCGCAGCACCAAATTCGAATGTGTCAACCCAGGGGAAGGCGCTCGAGAATTCTCCGTCTAACGCCAATGCAGCTAGGTAGCGCCTTGCCGTGCTAGTTAGCGCAAGGCCGGCATCGGCCCTACTGCGATCCGCGTCGTCCTCTAGCAAGGCCCCCAGCTCAGCGGCCAAGGGAATATTCATCTCGTGTAAAAATGGACTCGGCAATATATTCAGCTCAGGTCTGAGGCCGCCGTTCCAACCGTTATGGCAGTCGAGGCTAGGCGTAAATAAATATAAGGCGTCTATCGCGCGGGTCATGGCGACGTACATTAGACGGCGCTCAGATTCCTGCTGTTGCTCATCAGCTCGCCGCCGTTTACCCGCTTGATATGGCATATAATGCGCACTCAAACCCGGCAAAATAACCACAGGCCATTCAAGCCCCTTGCTGCGATGCATAGTGGTAATGGTCACGGCATCAGTCATCGACGCGCCGCGCTTAGGATCGGCGTCAGCAACGCGCAGGCCCTCAATTATAGCCACAACGGCAGCTGGGCTCTGATCGCCTTGCATGGCAACAAAGCTTACAAACGCGCCGATAGTCGCGGCTCTATTTTCACCATCCTCACTACTCAGTGCATTGTCGCGAATAACTTTAAGTAAATTTAAATCCGCCAAAAACGTCTCTAAACCAAGCCCCGCAGACACCGATTTCTCGATATCGTCGAGAGCGGCCGCAACCCGCTGCAATCGCTGCTCCTGATAGATAGACAAGTCGTCATCAGACAGCTTTAAGACCGTAAACCCACATCCTTCGCTAAGGACTCTTTGCGCATAGCGGCGCAACACCTCGTGCTTGATTTTTAACTCACAAAATCGCAGAAGATCAAAGACTTGCTGCTGACTATCCGCCGAACTCTGCTCGTAAAAACCTCCTGACATAATCCGCAACAACACCAGTAACACCTTAATCTCTTGGCGCTCAAGCACTCTACTGCCACCGGTGATTCTGTTTGGTATACCGCGCTGTAACAACACCAGTTCAACCGGCGCTGCCTGGGCCCAAGTTCTGCATAAAAATACGATATCTCGGAAGGCTCTGCCATTGGCGTGTTCCGTTAAACACAGATCGGCCAATGAAAAGCCGTCCGCCGTTTGCAGGCGAAGCTCAAGCTTGGTGGCGGGCGCATTGTCAGCACTAATACATAGCACTGGCTCCCGGCGCTGGTTATGTGCGATCAGATGCGCGGCCGCGAGTGCCAAACGATGACCGTAACGGAAAGTACGCGACATTTCATAGCTACTATGGGCATAGTTTTCACCAAAATGGGTAAGCATATACTCTGGACGCGCGCCGCGAAATTCATAGATGCACTGATCGGTATCCCCAACAACTTGTAAATGAGCACGCTCACCCGCCAAGGTTTTTAGTAGGAAAAACTGAATATCATTAATATCTTGAAATTCATCAACAACAAAAAGCTCTACCCGATTAGCGAGAAATTTCGCCAAGCCGGGGTTTGCAGCAATGGCGCAGCAGGGATCATAAAGATAGTCTGAAAAAGTCACTCGGCCAGCGGCCTTACGCCATTGCTCAAAACGCGCAAACGCCTCTATAAATAATTGATACTGATCTGGATAAGCACCGGCAAAAAAACTGGATTCGGGTGTTTGCAAGCTAGACTTAGCCAAATCAACAAAACCCACAAAAGCATCTAACCACTGTTGCTGCTCGTCGCGAATAGCGGCCCGCTGTGACGATGTCCCCGCTGAGGCCTGCAGCGCACGCAGCATCTCAATTCCAACCTGAGCATCCCCAAGGGGAGTAGGATCAAAAGACGGCAAATAACCTTCCTTTGCCAAAGAAATCGCCAGATTACGGCCCATTGCATGAAACGTTCGCACCGGTGGTAGGCCGAATGCCCCGCCAACAGCACGCTGTAACTTACGACTAAAATCTTCCTGCGCGGCCTTGTTAAACATCACCACCCGCACTAGACGCGGATCCATACCAGATCGCAAACGCTCTAGTACATAGCGCACCATCGTTGTGGTTTTGCCTGCACCCGCAACCGCAGTCACACGAGCATGACCGCGAATGTGACGAGTCACTAATAGCTGCTCTTCCGTCAGCATGGTGAGCAATATGAGTAGATCATGACCACAGTAATTTGATTTCTTCCAAGGCAATTAGCAGAGCAGGATAACAAGGTTTGATGAATTTTTCCGAATTACCCACCGCTTATAATATCGAGCTCTTTGAATAGCGATCAGCCACCGAAAATCAAGGCCAGTGTGGACGATCGGCGCCCTCCACGACTTATTTTCAGCCCTAATTTTCGCTGATAATGTCTACTTTTAGCTCATTCTAAGTTATTGAACATGGCATACCGCCGCTAAGACATGCAAAATACCGGCGACTTTACTGCCCTGCATTGTGACCTAGACGCCTGCAGCGCTATGCGCAGCTAATCTAAATAACCTTACATAAGGATAATAAAAAATGGATTTCGAAGAAATCACCGTTGAAATTCGCGAATCGGTCGGCATCCTCACACTTAATTCGCCTGCCACACTCAACGCACTAACACCCCTCATGGTAAAAGAAGTCAACGATGCGATTGATTACCTTGCTAAAAATACCCGGGCCATGATCATTACCGGCGCAGGACGGGGCTTTTGCTCAGGCGCATCGCTCAACCCAGGCAATCCGCTGACGCCCATAGAGCCTGACCGCAGCCAACGCGATATTGGTTTAATTTTAGAGAAACACTTAAATCCCATTATGATCAAACTAAAAAACCTACCGATACCTTGGATTAGCGCTGTTCGTGGCAGCGCGGCGGGTTTTGGTGCCTCCCTCGCCCTCGCTGGAGATATGATCATCGCCAGTGACAACGCCACTTTCATTCAAATATTTTCTAAAATTGGGCTTATCCCCGATGGTGGCGCGACCCACCTCCTCAGCCGAACCATTGGCCGAGCTCGCACCATGGAATTAATGCTAACGGGAGACCGTCTCAGCGCCGAAAAAGCGCTAGACTGGGCGCTTATTAACCGCGTTGTCGGCGATAAGGCATTGGAAGAGGAAGCCTTTAAAGTCGCCCTCGCACTTGCCAACGGGCCAACTACTGCCCTAAGCCTAATTCGTAAAGCGGTATGGGCAGCCGTAGATTCCAACTGGGAGTCCACTTTGCAGACTGAACGTGAGCTGCAAAAAATTGCCGGCCAAACCGCCGATTTTGATGAAGGTGTTGCGGCGTTTGTTGAAAAACGGGCGGCTAAATTCGCGGGCGCATAAGAATTGCAGCGACATGGCCTCATGCGCTCGTCCCTAGCCAATGTTTGGCAGCAAAGATTGAAGATTGATTAGCGAGGGCTATTCTCAATAAGATTTGCTGGCTAATGCCAATGTAATAACAAGGATAATCGTCAACAATGACGCTTCCGCTTCCATTACCTGATTAGACAAATACTATGGATGGTCTGGGAGTGAATCATGTTTTGAAAGTCATCAAACTAGAAAGCGGGACAACAGTCCGCAAAGGCTATTATGTTATTCATAGAGAAACGTCCATAAAGGTACTCTTAGAAATACACAAGGCATAATCCGTGGGTCTTGCAACAGCCTGCAAGATAATATGAAACCGCAAAGCACTTTCTGGAGCACAACTATGAGTGAGCATTGTATTGTCATCGGCGCCAGCCACGCTGCGGCTCAATTGGCCGGTAGCCTTCGCCAAGAAGGTTGGACGGGCAAGATATCCATTGTCGGCGACGAGCCCTATCTGCCCTACCACCGCCCGCCACTGTCAAAAGCGTTTTTTGTGGGCGAAAAATCAGAAGATGAGCTGCTCATTCGTTCGGCCGAGTTCTACGATAAAAATCAGATTGACCTACTACTGGGCTCGGCGGTGACCCACATTGATCGCAACGCAAAAAAAATCACCCTCAAAGATGGCGCTGAAATCAGCTACACCAAACTCGCCCTCACCACCGGTGCCCGGGTTCGCAAGATCCCGTTTACTGGCAGCGAGCTTGCTGGAGTCTTTTATCTGCGCGACCTTAACGATGTAAAGCAAACCCATAAATTTACGGGTCCCGGCAAATCGGCGATCATTATTGGCGGCGGCTATATTGGTCTTGAGACCGCGGCATCACTGCGCAAAATTGGTATGAATGTCACCGTTATTGAAGCAATGGAGCGCGTGCTACAACGCGTCACTGCACCACAGGTATCGGCTTTTTATAACCGCATACACTGTGAAGAAGGCGTCAATATTCGCACCCAAGCCGGTGTCGATGCCATTGTTGGCGACCAACATGTTGAGGGTGTACGCCTTGCCGATGGCAACACCATCCCCGCCGACCTAGTTATTATTGGCGTCGGCGTTATCCCAAACATCGAGCTAGCCGAAGCAGCGGGGCTGACCATAAGCAACGGTATTGTGGTCGACGAATTTGCCACCACCAATGACCCCGATATCGTGGCGGCGGGCGACTGCAGCAATCACTACAATCCCATCTACAAACGTAAGCTGCGACTAGAATCAGTACAAAATGCCACCGATCAAGCGAAGACCGCGGCGAAAAGTCTCTGCGGTAAACCGCAAGCATATTCAGCTCTACCGTGGTTTTGGTCAGACCAGTACGATCTAAAGCTTCAAATCGCGGGGCTCTCGCAGGGTTTTGACCAAGTCATTATTCGTGGTAACAGTGAAGAGGGACGCAGCTTTGCCGCGTTTTATTTCAGTGAAGGTCGTTTTATCGCAGTCGATGCGATTAACCGACCGAAAGAATTCA